>JABDII010000249.1 GCA_013003805.1 Gemmatimonadales bacterium | reverse complement strand
CCGCCGCCGGTGGAGGCGGTATAGGAAAAGCGCCAGAGATTGCCGAGGCCCACTGCCGAGCCGACGGCGGCAATGATGAACCCGGCGGGCGATGCCCAGCCCCCGCGGGCTGGGGCGGGCGAGGGGGCAGATGAGGTGGCAGAATCAGTCATTGGGCGCTTCCCCGGGCTCAGGCACGCATCCCCTGGGACGGACTATTTGCCCTCGAACGCCTGGGTGATCAGGTGTGCCAAGTGCTCCCGATGCGCCCGCGTTTCGGTGTTGACGCCCGACCGTCGCGCCGCGATGCGCTCGATCTGCTTCAACTGCCTGAGCGCCATCGACTGCGTGAGGTAGTCGTATTTCTTCTTCCCGTCCTTCGAGATGACGCCGGTGAGCCGTGTCGTATATTCGAGCTGGAGGTTCTGGCGGAACGTGTTGACGTTCCCTCGCGCGTCCGCCGCGAAGATTGCCTCGGTGAGATCACCCATCACCTCGGCCAGCGTATAGCCGTTCCCATAGAGCCGGGCATCGCTCATGCGCGTCAGCACCTTCTCGTGAAGCAGGTGGTTCAGCACATTCTTCTGGATGGCCAGCGCCCGGGCGTGGATCTTGGGGTCCTCGGTAGTACGGAAGAAATCGAAGCCGCGCCGCTGCATCTGGAGATAGTTGTACAGCCCCTCGGGCGCATCGAACGCGTCCGGCGCGAACAGGTAATCGCGCAGCATCCCCATGGCGCGGCGTTGTTCCGCTTCGGGCACCGGGGTGAACGGCTGGGTCGCCCCGGGCTGGCCCACCATGCCGCGGTCCACGTACACCCCGCCGATATAGCGGGACATCACGGTGGCGGCAGTGGCGAATTGGCCGGTCAGGATCAGGTAGGCGTTCCTGAGCTCGTGATAGGACTTGCCGGGCGTGGAGTACTTCTCCTTGATGCCGCTCATCACGTCCCGCACGATGTGGATACGGTTCTCCATGTATCCGATCGCGTCGTTGGACATATCGCTCACCATCACCCGTGGGTCGATCGCGCGACCAGGGGCCCGCATGTCGTCCGCGTCGTTCCCGAACGCCAGCTCCGGTTCGGTCGAGCGAGCGAGAATCCCGTCCAGACGCTTCCGCTCGGCCGACCAGTCACCGGCGGCCTCGGAGTAGCCGAACTCGATGGCCCAGCGATCGTACGGACCAGGCGTCGTGGTGTAGTACTCGCCCTGGGCCTCGCCACGCTTGGCCAGGTTGATGTTCTCGTAATCCATGACGGAGCCGGTGAGTCCCATGCGGGATGTCATCGCCCGGTCGTGCATTTCGTCGGGGGAGTGAAGCTGACTCGCCTTCATGTTGTGGTTGAGCCCGATGGTGTGACCTACCTCGTGCAGTACCAGTGAGATCAAGCCGTCCTCCACGAGCTGCTTCATCTCGATCTCGCCCGCGCCGAATGCCTTGAGCGCCTGGAGGCCGAATAGGGTCGAATAGTGGAGTTCGTGCCCCAACGAGCAGTAGAACCGGTCGTCCGCAATCTCCCTAGGCTCAGAGCTGAGGGCCGCCACCTCATACAGCTTCTCATAGCGGACCCGATTGGTCATGTACACCCACTCGAGCATGATGTCCGCTCCCAGGACCTGCCCGGTCCGCGGGTTGACGAAGTTGGGGCCGTAGCCGCCGAACGGCGGGTTGGGCGACGAGGTCCAGCGCAGCACGTTGTACCGGATGTCCCCGGCGTCCCAGTCGGCATCGTCCGGTTGGATCTTCACCTGCATGGCGTTCTTGAAGCCCGCCTTTTCAAAGGCCCGGTTCCAGCGCAACACACCCTCGCGGATGGCAGCCCGGAACTCCACCGGCGTCGTATTCTCGATCCACCAGACGATTGGCTCGACCGGCTCGGACAGCGCCGCGCCCGGATCCTTCTTCTTCAGGTGCCAGCGGTCGATCATGTCGCGGTAAGGGGTCGCACTAGTCGACGTGAGATCGGTGACCCGGGTAAAGAAGTAGCCCACCCGAGGATCGTCGTAGCGCGGCGTGAAGTCGTTCTCTGGCATCTCGATCAAGCTATGCTGCACCGCGATGCTCACGTATCGCGCGTTGGTCACGGCCCTGCTGCCGCGTACGATCGGGCTCGTGTTGTCGTACACGTACTCCACGATCACGTCAGTGTTGAGCGGGTAGTTCTTGATCGCGCGGATCGACGTCTTGTCCTTGCTCAGGTTGCCCAGGGCGAAACGCGTTCCCGGCTTCACGTTTGGATTCCGCGACCGCTTGATCTGGGCGAACACCTCCTTCAGGAAAAGGCCGTCACCCTTGATCAGGACCGTGCCGGCCGAATCCTGCGCGACGATCTTCTCGGCCGCGAGGAGCGCGGGGCTGATATTTGCCTTCGCGGCGCGATGCAGCGCGTTGTCCTTGTCGAAGTAGTACGACGAGTTGACCTGAATGAACTCGATCTTGTCAAAGTGGCGGCGAATGGCGAACACGTTGTTGCCGCGGAAAGCCCCGCGGAAATGTCCGGCCTCGGTGACCCCGTCCACCGTGTGCATGAAGTAGATGAACTCCTTGCCCAGCTGGTCCTTGGTCACAGCCAGCTGGATGGAGCCGTTGGCCGTGTCTTGGTACACGGTGAAGAGCCCATCGATCTTGCGGCTCGACTTGGTCGCCTCGGCGATGGTCTTCATGTCCCCATTCTTCTTTTCGCTCGCCGCCTGTTTCGGAGCTGGGGTTTGGGAGGCCGAGGGGCGGGCACAGGCCGCGACCAGGGGAGCGAGTCCGAGGGCGAACAAAACGAGGATTCGACGAGTCGACATTACAGCGTTCCTCATGGGCGGCCAACGCCGCGCGGAAGTATGGTGGGATGCGGAAGGGCGTATTCTGGCCCGTCTGGGCCAGTCCCGCAAGAGCAGGCGGGCGGGAACGACCGTTGGCGGACGGCCGGTTTGGCCGGTAGCCCTTTGCCCTACGCCTCGATCAGGCCGTTGGTTTCCCGCTTGATCGCCGCGCCGTTACCTTATGAGACGCGGCACGTCCCCCCGTAGAGGCGCCCGTAGCTCAGCTGGATAGAGCATCTGCCTTCTAAGCAGACTAGGGCCACCCTGGGGCGCGAATGAGCACCGAAACCCACGATTCACCGCATCCAGTAC
>JABDII010000244.1 GCA_013003805.1 Gemmatimonadales bacterium | reverse complement strand
GTTCCTGTCCCGGTTGCCTTGCCTGACACTTGGGGCACCCTCCACCGCATGGGCAAGCACGCTGCGTCTGCGGCCTGGGCATGCGCATCACCTGCTCGGCCACCCGGTCCGCTTCCTGCTCATACTTGTCCCCAGGTTGGCTAATGCAAAGCTTGGTCTGGACCAATCCTGAACCCAGCAGCCCTTGCAGAGCCTGGTTACCCAGCGTCCGTTGCCGGGCTATGAGCGAGCTCCCAAACTTTGCCGGCTGAGGCGTTGCTCGATGCGGCTTGCTAGATCTTACGAGGTGACTTGTCCAGGTTGGACTCTGTCGTGCAGCAAAGTTGGCCATGACTCTACGCTCTCGTACTGCCGCGCAACGCATTCGCCCATGCAGGATCGATCTTGGCATGTGCCATCATCGCCAACGCAACCTCCTTAAATGGGCGCCCCAATTCTCATGCATTCCCAGCCTACCACTTGACGTCCGTCTCGAGTGGCATGTACAGCTCGGGACCGAGCGCCCTCCGGTCCACCAGCGGCCGGATCCCGCGGCAACGCACAAGCGAACGGGGCTCGGGTTCCTCAAACCGTTGGGCCATCGTCAGCAGCAGTCCCCGTTCAGCGTGGAGGACCTCGTGGGCATAAGCGCCCTCGACCGCGATCTCCTGTGGCAAGACCGCCGTCGGTTCGGGCAGGCCGGCCAAAGCGTTTCGGTCCGGTGGTGGCAGTACCTCGACCATGAAAACCCGCTCATCACGGGCGAAGGCCACAAGTGTCCGACGGCCTTTCCCCGCCCTGAACTCCAGACGTTGGGCCGAATAGGCGCCGACCCGGACGCTGCTGCTCTCGACCGGATCGCCGAAAAGCGCCTCGAGATCGTGCACGACGATGTCAGGCAGGCCCTGCCACGCGGCGAGATCCCCGGCCAACAGGGATTCGAGCCTTCCGCCCAGGTCTCCAGGATTCATCGCTTCACAGCCCGATCAGGTGAACTTGGCCAAGGAAAAAGGCTGCCCGGAACTTCGTGTCCCCGACGCTGGGCCGGGCCCGGATCGCCTCCGCTCCGGCACCGGCGTCGCCGTAACCGATGGTCGCGTTGGGAGGGACAGGGCAGGCCGGAGGTGCTATCCCGGCCTCCATTTGGGCCTTGAAGGCGGCATTCGCGGCCGACTTCGGCTTCACACGTTGGTTGAACATCTGGGTGGCCAACACCTCGGGAAAACCCTCGAGCAGCACCTGGCCGAAGCCCACGTGGGAGGTCTGGGCCTCAAAGTCCGGGTGCGCCAGCGCGTGCATGATCTCATGGCAGAGCACATCGATGATCCTCCAGCGGGCCTCACACCGAGTCCGACTGGCCGCATTGAACTCCGTCGACACCCCAATGCGTGTACCCGCGCCGGACCCGGACTGCCGCTCGGTGTGCTGGATCAATCGATCGGTCGCAGCCGCGACGGCGGGGTCAGCTTCGAGGCTAGTGACGAGACTTTCAAACTGCAGCCGGTCCGCGGGCCTGTTGCCATCGAAGTTCACATCCGTGAAGATGTTCTGATCGATGAAGTGAGCGGCTGCAGACGTATTGCGCCCGACGATCGTCGCGCGATTGCGTAGGTATGACAGGCGCACAGCCTGATTCGGGACGAGTGCCGTGACGCTGAAGATGTTGGCAGAGATGTGAAATGGCGGATTGAGCCCGAACACGCTAGTCCTAGCCGTATGCGCAAAGGGTGAGAAGAAGTCCTTCGCCTCCACCATCAACCGATCACCAATGCTTTGCAGCGTAGGGAGGTCGCGGGTGCCGGTCAACGGCCAACCTGCCGGATCGAGCGTGGTGATCAGGTGCCGGACGGCAGGCTCCATCCGGGCGTGGAACCCAACGATGTCGAGCGGCGCTCCGGGTCCGCCTGCAAGAGGTGGATTCAGGATCTCGAGAATCCTCGTCCGGTCAGCGGCCACAGCCGGACTGAGCCCGGCGGCCAACGCCACCTCGAACCAGCCCGCCGCCCGCAGTGCTTCCTCCTCCGTGGGGCCGAGGGGACCAGGGAACGTGTTGGCCGCCGCCGGTGCGTGGGCGATCAGTCTCTGCACTGCCGTCGTGCGGTCCAGTCGATCATGCAGCGGGGACTGGGTGTTGTCCTGGAGGAGGTCCAGGGCGTAAAGAACCCAGCGCTGCTGCGACACAGTCAGTGCGGCCAGGGAGGGCTGGATCGCGGCGGCGTCCGGAGCCGACGTGAAAGCCAAGAAGCGGGTTTCGATTGCGCTGGCCAGATCCGCGTCGACAATCGCATTGAGACCGCCGTAGTTAACCTGTACGGTGACGGAGCCGACGTTGAACTGCGCGCACTGAATGGCCCGGGGCGCAAGAGACGGGCGCGCCAGTCCATTCCCCGGGTCGCGTCCGGCTGGGCTCCGATTGTGAGATCGGCCGGCGGCGCGCTCCGCGGCTCCCTGCTGGACCGTGTGAACCAGCTCGTGGGCGAGGAGCTTTCTGCCGGTCGCGGTTCCGGGTTGGTAATGGCCGTGGTGGAAGAAGACGTCGCTGCCTACGGTGAACGCCCGCGCCTGGAGGGAAGACGCCAGACGATGGGAGGAAGCGTCGTTGTGGATCCGGACAGTGCTGAGGTCGTGGCCGAGCCGGGGCTCGAAGAAGGCCCGCTCGGATGCGTCGAGCGACCGGCCGCGAGATGGCTGGAGCAGGCTCTCTTGCTCCGCCCGTTCGCGCTGCGGCTCACCCTGCGGCAGGGGTTTCCTCCGGACAGTCTCGTCTTCCTCCTCCTCGCACGCGTCGCACTTTCGTTGCAGGTGCGGCGCCGGCCACGCCATCGCCGCAGCCGGGCCTGGGTCTGGATCCGACACCCGCATGATCCGATCAGCAATTTCGTCCGCCTCACGCTCGTACCGGTCATTCGGCCGACCGATGGTGAGCTTGGGCTGGATCAGACGACTGTAGGCCCGATTGCCGAGTGCTCGCGATAATGCCCGCTCCGACGATGGGCTCTGGCACCGCGCTTCGAGCGGGAGGGAACGTCCCACCGTTTGAATCGGAGACGGAATCCTCGGCTCGCTCGCCGAAGCTCGCGGGAGCCTATGCTCTCGAGTCGATCCAGTTTCGCTTCGAAGCGCGTGGCGATTCATTCAGGATCCGATCGGAGCTCCGAGAGTGTCTCCGGCTAGAGGTCGATTCCATCGATGACGGCATGCGTGCGCTCCGGCCACACACTGCGAAACTGAGTCGCTCGTTCGTCTTCAGTTATGCGCTGAGCCATCCAGCCTCTGTGCCTCACGGTTCCGCTCGGCGCACACGAACTTGTCCGCGTGCAACTTCGAAAGGCCTCCTCGCATTCTCGAAGACATGCCTCCTCTGCCGCCGCGGGGGACTTGTTGGCGCGTCAACTCTCAGCCTGGGCGCACCCCGGCCGGACACGTGTGGCAAACCCCGCCGAATGGGCACCCTCTCGGGAACACCGGGCACGATTGAACGAGATGTTGCGCCGCCTGGTTGCCGATCGTCTTATGGTGTTGCCACACTGGATGTAACCCCTCACTGCCGTGCCGGTCTCCGGTGAGCGCCCGTGCACCTGCCCTCATGCCCGATCGGGGGACAATCCGTGACTTCCCCTCTGGGGTCGGCTCACTTAATCGAGCATTCTTCATGACGCTCCTTCCAGCTCGAGCTGCAGTAGGCCTGGGGTCGGCCGCTGGGTTCAGCTACGCAGCCCTTCAGCGTTCGGACAGCTCACTGCCAAAGCAGTAGGCGCAGAAGTCGTACCCCGCCGCGGTAGCCTCCCCGATGTTGCGGAAATAGAACCGTCGATCGACGCGGATCTCGTCGATCTGACAGTTAGCCGTCTCGTTGTCGAGATCGTGCAACTCGGTCGTGTGAGTGTTGGCCAGGTAGCGCGTAACGCGAGTGCCTGCGACGATGGAGCGCGGCGTCAGGTCGATGCGAATAGTCCGCTCGAGCACCAGGTCCGGCGTCTTCTCAATGGACGCGTGGGTATGGTACGAGAGTAGCGTCCCCGAGTCAGGCACGTGGCTCGCGTCACCGCCAAACAGTCCGCATTCCCGCAGCGTGCCGCTAGCTTCACCCGCCGTGAAGACCACACGGAACCGGAGTCGTGGGGTCGGCGTGGCAGTCTCCTCTCCATTCTCGTCCAAGAAACTGATTCGCTCTCGAACGACGGCCTTTCGGGCCACCTCGTCGACGAGTCCAGACGTGGCACGCTCATACGGCGGCAGGCCGCTATCCCACCCAGAGTCTCCAAAGCCCACCGCTATGAAGAACTCATCGGCGTCCGGCATCCTGCCGACGAGGGCTGACGACAGGACCACGAAGAACGAATTGCTCAGCATGATTCCCTCTACTCTGGGCTACGACCGCCGATCCCGCCCACAGCAAGGTCCGGCGGCACGGGCATCCCTCCTAGCTCTGGTAATCGTCCATGCATACCTCTGTGCTCTTTCACGAACGCGGAATCGCTGCTTCTCCGCGCCACGCCCCCGGAATCCGGCGACTCACCGGCCACCGCCTGGCCGAGCGGGTTCGCCGACCACGGGCGTGACGTGGGTATCGAAGATCACTTGATGAGTGAAGCCGAGCGGTTGTCGCGTGCGTGAGATGACGTTCCCGATGCTGTCGTTTTCCACCGTCTCGTAGTAGGTGTAGACGTTGAGTGAGGTGAGCACCTCCCAGGTGTCGAGGCGCAGCGGCGCCTGGAAAGTCCCATCTCCCTCCACAGTGGTGAAGGTCGGCACCTGTAGCGGAGGTGGATTCACAAGCGTGATGTCAAAAGCACCCGAGATTACACCGAACTGATTCCGTGTTGCATTCACCGCCAAGGCCAGGGTAGAAGCCCGCTGCGGTACGATAAGCGCGGTACTGCGGCCGACGGGGAAGCTCGTCCTAAACCCATCGAACGAGCCGATGAGCGCTCCGGTATACTCGCTCCCCGTATAGTAGCCATCCTGCAGCATGAACCCCTCATCTATCTCCCTCTGCACGAACCCGTTAGCGGAGGTAGGTTGCAGTCGGCCGTTCGGTCCGTCCACGTCAACTGTCCCGGTAGAGAATAGACCGACGACCTGCCCCGGTCTCACGGGTACGCGGACTATGTTCGGTTCTCTGTTTCTGGCGGGCTCCAGGCGCACGCTGCGAGTCGGGTGGGCGATTGGCATGTCGCGGAAGACCACATCGAGGCGCTTCACCTCACGTTGACGGATGGGAAGCGTGTACCATCCGGGCTCGCCCCGAACGGGTTCCAGGCCGAGCTGTCTCGCATTGCCGAACTCCCATCCTTCAGACTCCGGGGAGATCGGGCCTGGGGTCGGGCATCCGGCAAAGACAGACAGCATGAGGAGGATGGCCAGGGCGAGGCTGACCCGTCGACCTAGCATCCTGTAGCGCCAGAGTACGATCATCAGCAGGCATATCGTGAGCGCGCCAAGCCACGGCACCAAGCCTGCGCTTGTGCGGAATGGCCCCAACCCCATCCGCAACCCGGCGTCACCCCCGCCCCCGGCCCTCACCCCTTCATTCTTCAGCTCGGTGCGGAGCAGGATCGTCGTACTCGAGCCCGGCCGCAGACCCGGTACGCCAGCTGCGGTGATGAAGATCGGCTGCGTGAATTCTGATGTAGTGAACTCGTTGTGGTTGACGCTAAGTGAATTATTCGTGTCGTCGTCGTCACGCTGGAAATTGCTCAACCTCATAGTCGCACATATGAAGTTGATCTGCCCAAAGTCGGACCAGTTGGCGGGTGGATTGCCGAAATCGAAGGTGAACGTGACCGACGTGGCTGCGTTTACCGTCCCGGCATCTATAACGGTCGACTTCTCCCAGGTATACTGGGATCCGGTTAGAATGTTTCCATAGGGCGTTAGGCCAAGCGTAACGGTTCCCTGATTGGCCAAGGGGCCGGTAACCCCAGGGCCCGCGAAGTAGAAGGTGACCGTGAAATTGTTGGGCACATTCCTGTCGATGTGCGCATCGAATGCCGCTGCCGCCATGCTGTTGACTCTCCAAGGATTGGCAGCGGTGAAGTTGACATCAAAGCAAACGTCCGCCAAGCTGGCATCGGCTAACTCGCTCGCGTTCGGTTGCGAGAAGGCAGGGTCAATAGCGGAGACCCCGGGCGAGGCGGTGATACTGCCGGGCCACTTTCGCACCTGTCCAACCTGGGGAGCTTGCTCATGTCCGTCGTCGATGAAGACATAGCCCCCGATCCCGAAGAAGGGAGACGCGGTCTGCAGGTTGAACGCCGACGGTCCGATCGGCAGACTCAATTCGAGATTCCAGACCTTGTTGTCCGGATCCGGGCTCGAGTCGAAGTCATACGCCGTAGCCACTTGGACCGTAGCCGGCGCCGTAGTGGACTGCCAGCCACTCGACCCTGGATCCCATTGGAAATACTCGACATTACCCGCCGGCTCGTTGCATGCGACGCCCGAGGAGACAGGCGTCGGCAGGCCTCGTGCTTGTATCCTGATGACGAAGTCTCCAGCGTTGTAAGAGTTACTGTTGTCGGCGTCGAAGAAGAAGGAGACGTAGTCGAAGTCCGAGAGGTCTTCATCCCCATTCACGGTGATGCCGATGGCGAATGTGTTGCTGGTAGTGGCGAAGGCCTGGTAGATATGAGCTCGTGGCGCGGTCGAACCCGGCTGAAACTCGCCCGGCGACACACCGGCCCACACCGCGTCGGGCATACACCCGGCGCTCGGCAATCCACTCGCCACTACGCCGTTGACCACAGGCGCGCTCATGATCTCTTTGATGCACACGGTCAATGCCGCTGCGCTCACAGGCAACACAAGTAAGAGCACGACGAGCATCATTATAGGAGAAAGGCGAGCTCTTCTTTCCCTCCGCGGGCAAGTGTTGCGCGTTCGGTTCATCATTATCCCCTCAGTCTGAAGATTCAGCTACGAACCGGCCAGCTGCGGTTCGACAAGCGCGCAGCGGCCGTTGCTTAAACCGATGTGAGATCGATCTGGGCCTCGGCTACGAGGTTGGTCGTGACCGCATCTCGGGCCCGGAACTGGAAATTCAATGGGTTGTCCGGAGCGCTTGGCGCGGTGAACTGGAACGAGAACTCCCGATTCCCATGCGCCGGAACGTTCTGGTTGCTCAAGCCGAACGAGCCTTGTTGAATTTGCCAGAGCGGGTGCGTCGACGGATCGAACTCCAGGTCCGCGTCCAGCGCAACATCGGTGTTGTTCGAAAGGCGAAACGTTACGATCCCTGCGCTGCTCGTGGGCACCTGTAACACGCCTCCCACGAAGGGGAGGTTGCCTCTGAACGTGATCGCAAAGTCCTCTTCCGAAGCTGGCGGCGGATCGCCAATGCGCAACGTTTTCGGCGCCGTCACATGGTACAGCGACCCGCTGTTTCGCCGCGCGCTGACCCGGAGGCCGATTTGCGTCTCAGCTGCGGCCACATCCGGTGGACGGACGGTCAGCAGAAACCGTGCGCTGTCATCGCCGGGGCCGAAGTGCACTGCGAATGGTAACGAACCGTCCTCATTACGCGGCGTCGTATGCCACGAAGAATCGAGGAATACTTCGACATCGAGGTCGTCGTCAGGGGTGACGCTGCCCGACACCTCGTATTC
>JABDII010000241.1 GCA_013003805.1 Gemmatimonadales bacterium | reverse complement strand
TTAGAGGAGCGATCATGCGTCATCCCATTCCAGTGCGCGCCGGTCTGGCCTCGTCGCTCGTCATAGTGGCGTTGGCGTGCGGCTCAGATGAAAGCACCACCGCGCCGCCGCCCCCGCCGCCGCCGTCGGCAAATACCATCGCGGTAACCGGCGGTGATGGGCAGAGTGGGACCGTCGCGACCGCACTGGCACAGGCTCTCGAGGTTCGGGTGGACGACGCGAGCGGTCAACCGGTGTCCGGGGTGTCGGTGACGTGGTCCGTCGTCACGGGCGGGGGGGCACTGTCCTCCACCGCCTCGTCAACCGACGCGTCCGGCGACGCCACGGCGACCTATACGCTGGGTACCGCAATCGGGACGGAGAGCGTGCGGGCCGCCATCAGCGGCAGCTCAACGTCGGTCACCTTCACGCTCTCGGCTGTGGCGGGACCTGCGGCTCTCCTTAGCACCGTGTCCGGCAACGATCAGGCGGCTGCGGTGGGCACTGCGGTGCCGCTGCCGTACCAGGTCCGGGTCGACGACCAGTACGGCAACCCCGTTGCGGGCGCCACCGTGGACTGGGCTGTCGTACGGGGTGGAGGAAGCCTCGGTGCGAGCAGCTCCGTGTCGGACGCTCAAGGTTTCGCCGCGGCCACGCACACGCTGGGCTCGGCGGCCGGTGGTCAATTCGTGGAGGCTCGCGTCCAAGGTATGGCGGGTCCCGCCCTCCGGTTTCACGCCACGGCCCAGTCCAGCTTCACCATCGCGGCCGGCGGATCCAACGTGCCCGATCGCTTTGTCTCAGACCTCTGGGTCCACGGCGGCTACGGCTATAGCGGCACGTGGGGCAATCGGAACGGGACGCCCGGCAACGCGCTCAAGATCTGGCGGCTCGATGCCTCCGGCGCGCCATCCTTGATTGATAGTGTGATCACGAGCGGCATCACGACGGTGAGCGATGTCGAGGTGTCATCCGACGGCAGCCTGCTCATGTTCAGCACGGAAGGCGGGGCCAACAGTGGGCTGTTCCTGTATCGCCTGACCGACCCGAGAAACCCGACGTTCGTCGACAACACTGTCGTCTCGACCGGACTGCACACGACGACCTTCGGGTATATCGGCGGCAAGACCTACGCCTTTGCGGCTAAGAATCCCACCAACCCCGAGCTCCGCATCTACGAGATCGACGCCACCGCACTCAACCCGATTGCGCTCGTCTCCACTACCCCGATCCCGCCGGCATACGGCATTCACGATACCTTCGTGCGCGACGGCGTCGCATTCGTTCTGGCGTGGGATACCGGTGTCATCGCCTATGACATTGGAAACGGTGTCATGGGCGGCAGTCCGGCTACTCCGGTCGAAATCAGCCGTGTCGCTACGACGAACGGCAACTCCCACAATGCCTGGTGGTTTCACAACCCGAACAACGGTGAGCGGCGGTATCTCTTCGTCGGCGAAGAGGGCCCTGGTGTCATCGGTGGAGCCGCCTCCGGCGATATCCACGTGGTGGATGTATCCGACCTCTCCGCCCCGCGTGAAGTCGCCACGTTCAAAATCCCTGGGGCCGGCACCCACAACTTCTGGATGGACGAGCAATCGGCAGTGCTGTATGCTGCGTACTACAACGCCGGCGTCGTGGCCATTGATGTCTCGGGGGACCTGAGCGGAAATCTCGCGAACCGAGAGATCGCGCGTCTTCAGCCGGGCGGAGCCGGCAACACCTTCACCTGGGGAGTGCAGCTCTATCAGGGATCACTCTACGCCGCCGACATGCAGTCCGGGTTCTGGCAACTGGATTTGCCGTAGCCTGCCACTCGCACGAGTCCTGATCGGGCTGGCCCTGATCGCGCCGCCGGCCGGAGCCCAGGCCAGGGTCGCGGGATACTCGTCAGCCGCGAGCGCTGATCAACTCGCCCTCGAGGCCGAGCTCATGCTCGGCCCTGACACGGCCAGCGCCCGCTCGCATTCCAAGGCGCTCGCATCGAGCCCGCACGTCGCCGGGACCCCGGCGCAAACCCGCACCGCAGACTATGTCCTGGAACAGATGGCCGGCTGGGGGCTCGACACCAGCCGGGTCGAATTCCGAGTCTTCCTGCCGTTCCATGACTCCACCGTGGTAGAGCTGGTGGCTCCGGAGCGACGGCGCCTCATGCTCGACGAGCCACCCGAGCCCTCGGACTCCGCAACGCTCCGGGGCATCTGGCCCGCAATGAACGGCTACAGCGGGGCGGGGGACGTGACCGCGCCGGTGATCTATGCCAACTACGGTTTGCCGGAAGACTATGACGTGTTGGACTCGCTGGGGGTCAGCGTGGAGGGACGGGTGGTGCTGGCCCGTTACGGTCGTAGCTATCGTGGCATCAAGGCGCGGGAAGCCGAACGGCACGGCGCACGGGCGCTGCTCCTTTTCTCGGATCCCCAGAACGACGGGTATTTCCGTGGCGACGTGTATCCCGCCGGGCCCATGCGTCCTCTGAGCGCAGTGCAGCGCGGGAGTCTCTACAACGGACGCGGCGATCC
>JABDII010000167.1 GCA_013003805.1 Gemmatimonadales bacterium | reverse complement strand
GCGCGAGCCCAGCCAGCCGACCAGCAGTAGCACTCCGACCATGATCGCCAGCCAGGCGATCGCGCCGGTGGGCGACAGGCTCGCCATCATCGCGAGCAGCACGCCGAGCTGGGCCGAGCACGGAATGGCCAGTGCCAGGAGCATGGTGGTGATGATCCGCTCCTTCTTGGTTTCGAGGATCCGCGTGGTCATGGTGGCCATGGTGTCGCAGCCGAGGCCCAGGATCATCGGCAGGACCGCCTTGCCGTTCAGCCCCATGGCCCGGAAGGACCGGTTCACCATGATGGCCATGCGCGGGAAGTAGCCCGAGTCCTCCAGGATGCTGAAGATGAAGAAGAAGGTCGTGACGATCGGCAGCACGATGGCGAGCGCGTAGCTGAGCGCCATGGTGATGGCCCCGTATTCCCCGACCAGGAAATCATGGAAGAACCGCAGGACGGATTGCACGGGGCTCAGCGTGGCTACGGTGCCTAGGGTGTAGGCGGGGAGGATGGTGGTCTTCGACAGCGTGGTGAGTGGGACCTCATGCGCCGGCGAGAGCGGCACCGCGAGGGTGTGCTCGATCAGTCCGGTCTCGTGGACGTGAGCGAACGGCAGGATCGCGTCTACCCCGCGGATCGCGAGCGGGCTAAGTCGCTGCTGGAAGGCGCCGACCTCGAGGATGTCCACCAACGTACCCGCGCCGAACAGCCCGACGAACCAGAACACGGCGAGGGTCACCACTGCCATGAACCCGAGGCCCCGAAGCGGATCCATGGCCCAGAAGCCGAGCCGCACCCTGAACGAGGGATGCTCGGGCTGGGTGATCGAGTAGGTCTCGCCCAGTATGGCGTTGGCCCGGGCCACGCGCTCGCTGTTCCCCCCGAAGCCGTTGTGCACGTCGGTGGGAGTCGGACCGTTGATGCGGAGCGGCCTGGCGTTCGCGAGCGCCTCGATGAGTGCGTCGGTGCCCTGGTTCCGGATGGCTACGGTCGAGACTACCGGCACACCCAGGATGGCGCTCAGGCGCTCGGTGTCGATCACCCCGCCCCGCTCCTCCAGCTCGTCCGCCATGTTCAGGACCAGCACCATCGGGCGGCCCAGGTCCGCGAGCTGGAGCGTGAGCAGAAGAGAGCGGCGGAGGTTCTTGGCGTCGGCCACCTGGATCAGGGTGGCGTCGTCGTGTTGGTCCAGGAGCGCGCGCGTGACCCGGGCGTCCTCACTCGTGGGCGTCAGATCGTTGATGCCGGGGGTATCGATGATCTCGACGTTTCGGCCGTTGAAGCTGGCGCCGGCCCGGAAGATCTCGACCGTCGTCCCCGGGAAATTCGAGACGGTGACGTAGCGGTTGGTCAGGTTCTTGAACAGGACGCTCTTGCCGACATTGGGGTTGCCCACCAGGACGGTCGTCGTCCGCGCCCGGCCGGCTGACCGCGGGCGCCCAGCGTCCTCCAGTGAGGTTCCGCTCGAGTGGAAGCTCGGGGGCTTAGCCTTCACGGTCGGTGCGATCCCGAGTTGGATGGTCTTGGGTCTGTCATTCGCTCGTGATTCCAGAAGGTGTCTCGCCGCGTGGCCCGCAGGACATTGGGCCTGTCAGGGCTAAATCAGGCCCGACACGACAAAGTACATCGGGAAAGTTCTATGAAGAAGTCTTCATGGAGAATTCCTACCTGTTCTGTGGGGCAGCATGGTACCTCGCCATTAGATTGTTGGCTATGCACAGCCCCAAGACGCCGAATATCGGTATCAAGCTCCGAGCGGGCTTGGTCCTGGTCGCTGTCCTCGGAATGCTGGGTATGATGCCGTCCGGGGCATCGGCTCGTGACGTCTCGTGTGGCCACGGGGCTGGCCCGGCGTCATCCATCCATGCCGTGGTCCCAGCCGTACCCGGAGCGATTCTGGTCGACGCTGAGGAGTGCCCTGAGTGTCCCGGACAGAGCTGTCCTTCGAGTGCGGTCTGTTCGCCGGTCATCGCGTCCGACGTACCTCCCGCGATGGTGCTGGCGATCGTACCCACGTTGTACAGCGTCCCCCCGACCCTCCAGTGCGGTGAGGCAATCTCAACCGCCCTGCCGCCGCCAACCCCACCTCCCGAGTAAGCCGCTTAGTCGCCGTTCGCAGGATCGCTGTTTCCACGACTAAGAGGCTCAACGATGTCGACAATACAACCGGTCGCGCTCGCGACCGCCCTCGGCGTGCTGGCGATGCCGAGTCTCTCCCACGCTCAAGAGGGAGAGAACACCGGTCAGCTTGCCC
>JABDII010000173.1 GCA_013003805.1 Gemmatimonadales bacterium | reverse complement strand
ACAAGTACTACGGACAAACCGGGGAGCGGGATGAACTCGAGATCCCGGAGGCTGATGTTGGGATCATCTCAGGTGGGATCAGGAACGAGAAGGAGAAACACGTCGCAAATGAGATGCGGAAGAAGTGCGGGACACTCATCGCTTTGGGGTCGTGTGCATGCTACGGGGGCATACCGGCCCTCGCGAACATGTTCCCGATTGAGGCCCTGTACCAGAAGGTGTACCGGGACTCGAAGACCACGGATTCCGCTGATACACCCACGGACAATCTCCCGCCGTTGTTGGACAGAGTCTACGCCATCGACGAGGTCGTTGATGTCGATGTCCGTATTCCTGGCTGCCCGACGAATCCCGATCTTATCGTTACGGCGCTCACCGGGCTGCTCGAGGGGAAGCCCTTCGAACTGCCAGAGCGAAGCGTGTGTGATGAGTGTCCGCTGAAGCGGGAAAAGAAGGCTTCAGGGGGCGAGATCAAGAGGATGCTCGAGTCCGTGGAGTTTAAGCAAGGCGTGCCGTGGGATCACACTCGCTGCTTCATGGAGCAGGGCTACCTCTGCCTGGGCCCAGTAACCCTCGCGGGTTGTGGCAGCAAAGAGGGAAACGGCAACGGCGTGACCGTCCCACGCTGCATCAAGGGATACATGCCGTGTCGGGGGTGCTTCGGTCCCATCCGCAAGGGGGCCAACCCCATGGTCGACATGATGGGCGCGATATCCTCGATCGGGCTGGACGCCAAGCAAGTCGAGGATAGACGGGCGCTACTGAACCGGTACGTCGGCGCTCACAATCGGCTCAGGCCACTACCTGCGCGGCCGAAGAAAGGGAGCTAGAGCCATGACGAGAATTACCATTGCTCCGGTCACCAGGGTTGAGGGCCATGCCAAGGTCACAATAGACCTCGACGACACCGGGAATGTCGCGGATACCTTCGTCAACGTCGTGGAGCTTCGTGGCTTCGAGAAGTTCTGTATCGGGAGGCCCGTGGAAGAGCTCCCGCGCATTGTGACGAGTATCTGCGGAGTATGTCCGTGGTCGCATCATCTCGCTTCCGCCAAGGCCAATGACGCGGTATTCGGTGTGACACCGCCGAGCGCCGGGAGAAAGCTCCGTGAGCTCTGCAATGCCGTTGCGTACACCGAAGAACACATTCTTCATTTCTTCTTCCTGGCCGGTGCGGATTACGTGATGGGCCCAGACCGTGACTACTCGGCGCGAAATGTCATCGGCATTGCCCAGGAACACCCCGAGATCGGGAGGAAAGTCGTTCGCAATCGCCATCTCGGCGCCCAGATGCTCAACATCATCTCGGGAAAGACGATTCACCCCGTCACAGCGGTACCGGGGGGGGTCAGCAAGCCGTTGACCGAGACTGAGCGCGACAAAGTCCTCCCGATGGCGAATGAGGTCCTGGAGTTCGCGAAATTCGCCATCGCCTTCGCCAAGGAAGACGTCTTTCCCAAGTATCTCGATGCGGTCCAGACCACCGGTGTGATCAAGACCGGCTTTCTTGGCACCGTGGCCGACGACGGCGCGCTCGACCTCTATGACGGGAATCTCCGGCTGATGAAGCCCGATGGCGCCTATGTCGACTTCCCGTACGCCGACTATACAGAGCACATCGGCGAACACGTCGAGCCGTGGACCTATCTCAAGTTCCCGTTTGCCAAGGAGTGGGGCGCGTTCTCGATGGATCTCGACAATCCGTCAGGGATCTATCGCACCAACACGCTGGCTCGGCTGAATGTGTGTGACAAGATCACGACACCGCTCGCACAGAAGGAACTCGAGGAATACCGGGAGCAATTCGGCCGGCCGGTGCAGCTGACGTTGCTGTACAATTGGGCGCGACTCATCGAGTTGCTGTACAACGCGGAGAAGGCGGTGGAGTTGCTCAACGACCCCGAGATTACCAGTACCGAGACCAGGGTCCCCGTCGTGCCGCGGGCCGCGCGAGGGGTGGGCTGCGTCGAGGCGCCCAGGGGCACCTTGATCCATGACTATGAGACCGATGAAAACGGGCTCATCACCGACGTCAACCTCATCGTGGGCACGACACACAACAACGCGCCCATCAACATGTCGGTCAAGCAGGCGGCAACGTCCCTGATCAAGGATGGCAAATACGACCAGGGTATTCTCAACCAGGTTGAGATGGCGATACGCGCCTACGATCCCTGCCTGTCCTGCGCCACCCACGACCTGGACGGCCGCATACCAGTGAGGCTCGAGATCCGAGATGCGGATGGGGAGGTGATTGATACCCTGATCAGTTGAATACTCGAGCAAGAGACGGCCTGAGGATTCCGTCCCCGGTAGCCGCATGACAGGCCATCCGGGCGCGAATCAAGGCGAGGACTACTCTGTGATCGTAGGGAGGCGTGTCCCGTAGTGTCGGACTGGCACGGGAAGCGAAGCTGCATTCTAGCCTGTGGGAACGTGTTGTTCGGTGATGACGGATTCGGCCCGGCCGTAGCCCGGAGTTGTATCCGCGATTGCACCATCCCGGCCGACGTCTGCGTGTACGATGCCGGGACGTCGGTTCGGAACATCCTCTTCGACATACTCCTGTCAGAGGAGAGACCCTCACACATCGTCATCATCGACGCGATGGACGTTGGCCGCGAACCGGGTGAGCTGTTCAGTCTAGACCTCGATGCAATGCCGGGCAAGAAGACCGACGATTTCTCGATGCATCAGATTCCCACCTCCAATCTCTTGCGCGAGCTGCGTGATCTTTGCGGCGTTACGATCACCATCCTCGCCTGCCAAGTGGCCCACATACCAACGGGGGTGAGTCCCGGGCTGTCGAGACCCGTCAGCGAGGCGGTCCCGCGCGCGGTGGAGCTGCTCGCCCGCGAGCATGGTGTCCGGCGGTCGCCGCACGCCGCCGTGACTCGCTAGATCAGACCGGCTACCTCCCTGCCTCACTCCCCGGCTCAATCACACGATCGGCCACAGCCCAATCGAGCCGCCGCCCGTGACGGCGATCACGAGGCACATGGTGAACCACATCAGGTCGTATTCCCACCCGCCGCTGGCCGCCCAGTAGGGGCTCTTCCACTTGACGATATGGTGATACATCGATCCCGTCATGACACCCATGATGGCAAGCGCCCCGAGCTGCGGCACGATGCCCAGACCGACCGACAGTCCGCCCAAGAACTCGGCGCTCACGGCCAGGAACGCGACGACGACGGGCAAACCGTTCTCCTCCGCGAACTTCCTGAGCTTCCGGTACTTGCCCAGGCCACTGTAGACAAACAGAAAGCCGACCAAGAGACGCATGAGCAGGAGGCCGACGTCGGAGAAACGGGTCAGCTCTCGAAGCAAATCGCGTATGGCATCCATGGGTCGGCTGTCCTAAGCTGCTGGTTCGAAGGTGACGGAATCGACGATATGCACGCCATTCGCCAGCGTCTTGTGGACCGGACACCGCTGGGCCACCTGGGTCAACCGAGTTCGCTGAGCGTCGTCA
>JABDII010000109.1 GCA_013003805.1 Gemmatimonadales bacterium | reverse complement strand
CCGCCGCTCTGTCGGGATGCTCCACGGATCGAATCCAGAAGCTCGTTCCTTACCTGGTCCAGGACGAGGACCAGGTGCCCGGTATCGCCACGACCTACGCCAGCACCTGTACGGAGTGCCCAGCGGGCTGCGGAGTGCACGTCAGAACGCGTGAAGCCCGTGCCATCAAACTCGAAGGCAATCCCAGCCATCCCGTCAACCGAGGAACCCTCTGCGCCCGCGGACAAGCGGCGCTCCAGGGTCTGTACAACCCCGGTCGCCTGACGGGACCGATGGCCCGAAACCCCGACGGCACTTTCAGTCCAGTGACCTGGGAGGACGCAGTCCAGCGCCTGGCTGCGGAAGTATCCAGGGCCGGCGCGGGAACCGCGGTGCTCTCCGGCGCTGGCCCAGGAACGTTCACTGATCTTCTCTCGGAATGGACCGGCGCACTGGGCGGTCGCTTGGTTCGCTACGAAGCCTTCGATCACGAACCGCTCAGGGCAGCGAACCGGCAGGTGTTCGGTATAGATGCACTGCCGGCGCATGACTTCGCCCGGGCGAAATACGTGCTTGGATTTGGGGCTGACTTCCTCGAGACCTGGCTCTCGCCGGTCGAGAACCAACGCGGTTTTGCCGACGCCCATGGATACCGCGACGGCGAGATGGCGAAGTTCGTATCGCTTGCGCCTCGCATGTCCCTCACCGGGATGAACGCCGACGAATGGTACCCCACTGCCCCTGGGTCGGAGGCGTTGCTGGCCCTCGCGATGGCGAACGTCATCTTGTCCGAACGCTCCGGTGCTCCGGCCGATGCCAACGCGCTACGAGGCATGTTGGCGGCCTACACGCCGGAACGCGCCGCACAGGAGTCCGGTATCGGTGCCGATACGGTCCGGCGATTGGCTCGGGAATTCGCTTCGGCCGATCCCGGCCTTGCAGTGGCCGGTGGTGTCGGCAACCAACACCGTGGCGCGATCGAAGCGTGTGCCGCCGTCAACCTGCTCAATTACGTGGCCGGCAATATCGGGCAGACGGTGCATTTCGAACAGACGCTCGGCGCGGCGGACGGCTATGTCGGCGTAGAATCGCTGGCCGCGGCAATGGATGCCGGTCAGGTCTCCTTGTTGATCGTGCACGAGTCGAACCCCGCGTATACGCTGCCCCAATCCTCAGGCTTCACAGAGAAGATGGCCAAGGTGGCGTTCAAGGTCTCTACTGCTTCGATGCTAGATGAGACCGCAGCGCTATCAGATCTCGTGCTGCCGAATCACCACGCGCTCGAGCGGTGGGATGATCTCCGGCCCAGGGTCGGGGTCCATTCGCTCATGCAGCCCGTGATGCAGCCGGTGTTCGATACCCGCCCAAGCGGTGATGTGTTTTTGCAGGTGGCTCAGGTAGTCGGTAGCGCGTTGGCAGCCTTCTCGGCCACCTCCTTCGAGGCCTATCTCAAGGACGCGTGGCGGTCGCTGGCCGAGTCGCGCGGCAGCGCCGATGCGGAGCAGTTTTGGGTGAATGCGCTCGGGACCGGAGGGGTGTTCGATCCGCCACGAGCGGCTCAGCCCGTGAGCCTGGCCCCGGGCGCGTCGCAGGTCGCACATTCAGCGCCGGGCTTCGATGGCGCGGGCGAGCTCGTATTCGCCGCCTATCCATCGCCCATGCTGTTCGACGGACGGGGCGCCAACAAGCCTTGGCTGCTGGAGAATCCCGACCCGGTCACCAAGATCACTTGGCAATCGTGGATCGAACTCCACCCTGAGACGGCTGCCGCACTCGACGTCCGCGAGGGGGAGATCGTCCGCCTCACGTCGCCGCACGGTAGCATCGAGGCGCCGGCCTATCTCTATCCCGGTCTCAATCCCGGGGTAGTAGCGATGCCCCTGGGCCAGGGCCACACCGCCTATGGTGAGTATGCCAAGGAACGCGGTGTGAATGCGCTCGACCTGCTGGGTCCGGGCGAAGGCCAGGGGTTCCTCCCGTATCTCTCGACCAGGGTCCATATCGAGACCACCGGCCAGTACAGGAAGGTCGCCAAGACCGAGGGCAACCCGCGGCAACTCGGACGGGGCATCGCCGAAGCCATGCCGCTCGAGTTGGCACGCCGCGGTCTCTCGGTGGAAGAGGCCCACTACGCGGAGACGGGCGGCGAGCATCACGAGGTGAATACGGAGCGGGAGTTGGAGGCGATCGCGGGGTTTCGTGATGTTCAGGAAGAGGAAGCTCGCAAGGGAGATTACGAGGGCGAGCATCCTCGGTGGGGCATGGTGATCGACCTCGCGCGGTGTACCGGCTGCTCGGCGTGTGTCACGGCCTGCTATGCGGAGAACAACATCCCGACCGTCGGGGAGCAGGAGGTCCAACGCGGTCGCGAGATGAGCTGGATGCGGATCGAACGGTTCTTTGAGGGAGGGGAGGAGCCCGGTGAGCCGCTGGAGGCCCGTTTCGTTCCGATGCTGTGCCAGCACTGCGGCAACGCGCCCTGTGAACCGGTGTGCCCGGTCTACGCCTCTTACCACACCACGGATGGACTCAACGGCCAAGCATATAACCGCTGCGTCGGCACCCGGTACTGTGCCAACAACTGCCCCTACAAGGTGCGCTACTACAATTGGTTCGCTTACAACGAGTCGTCATTCCCGGACCCACTCCATCTCCAATTGAATCCGGACGTTACGGTGCGGGCCCGCGGCGTCATGGAGAAATGCACCTTCTGCGTGCAACGGATCCGCGGGGCCCAGAACCAGGCCAAACTGGATGACCGGGACGTGGCTGATGGAGATGTCGTCCCGGCCTGTGGCCAGGCGTGCCCGTCCGAGGCCATCGTGTTCGGCGATCTCAACGATCCCCGAAGCCAGGTATCCGCAGCGGCTCGGAATCATCGGGGCTATCACGTGTTTGAAGACCTGAACGTGCGGCCTTCGGTGCTGTACCTGGCCAGGGTGCGACATGAGCCGGAGCACTAGCGCGTGGCCACGATAGCGCACGAGCCCGCGGTGCCGACGCAGACGCACGCCGAGGTCACGCGGGATGTGGTCGCGACGCTGGGCAAGCCGAGTCGGGGCTACGTGCTCATGTTCGTCGGCGCCGTGATCCTATTCCTCATCGGGCTCGGCACCTTTGTGGCGCTCCTGAAGATCGGTCTCGGCCTCGCGGGGTATACCCCGCCGGTCATGTGGAGCGTCTACATCACGACGTTCGTGTTCTGGGTCGGTATTGGCCACGCCGGGACCCTGATCTCCGCCATTCTCTATCTATTCCGTTCCCCATGGCGGACCGCTGTCTATCGTGCAACCGAAGCGATGACCGTCTTTGCCATCATGACGGCCGGTTTGTTCCCGATCATTCATATCGGCCGCCAGTGGGTCTTCTATTGGTTGCTGCCGTACCCCAACCAGCGATTGCTCTGGCCCAACTTCAAGTCGCCTCTTTTGTGGGATGTATTTGCTATCGGGACCTACCTGACGGTCTCCACCACCTTCCTGGTCGTGGGGCTCGTCCCCGACATCGCGGCGGTGCGGGACAAGGTCTCGGGCTGGCGCAAGCGGCTCTACGGTGCGCTGGCACTTGGCTGGACCGGAAGTGACGTCCAGTGGCGCCACTATTCGCGCGGCTACCTGTATCTCGCAGCGCTAGCGACGCCGCTCGTCCTCTCGGTGC
>JABDII010000102.1 GCA_013003805.1 Gemmatimonadales bacterium | reverse complement strand
GTGTCGAATTTGGCAGACGCTTCTCCCCCGGAGTCGAAGGGAAGCTCCTCTACACCCGGTACCACATCGACGGCGGGTTCGATGACCGCCAAGATCACCCAGGCGACACCCTCGGATTCGCTTTCGCGCGGCACCGGTCATTCAACATCCTGCGGCAGAGTGTTGATGCCCGACTCGACGTGCTCGCCCTGCCTTCGGTCATGATTACAGCCGGAGCGATAGTCGATCTCGACCGAGAACAGCTGAACGGGGAAGCTTCCTCTAACTTTGGATCGGGGCCGGAGGCAACGAGTTCAACACCCTTCGATGAAGATCGACGGAATCTCAGCTCGTACGTGCAGGCGCTCATCGATCTTTCCCTGCCGCTGAGTCTCCATCTCGGCGCGCGGCTGGACGATAACGACGCCTTCGGCTCGTTCTTCACCTACCGGGCCGGCGCGGTGTATCGCCTGAGCTCAGATCTCCGAATCCGTGCCTCCCTGGGCACCGGCTTCAAGGCCCCCACATTTGCGGAGAACTTTGCCAACGAGCCGTTCGAAGTCGGGAATCCTGATCTCGATCCTGAGCGCTCGATCAGCTGGGAAGTGGGAGCGGAACACACCATGTGGGGTGGGAGTTTCGCCGTGTGGGCCAACTACTTCGATCAGCGGTTTCGTGACCTTGTCCAGTATTCCTTTGCGGAACCGGGACTTCCGAATTACGACAACTTACCCCAGGCCTTAGCGCGTGGCATTGAAACCGGTGTCTCCCTCGTGCCGCGTGCCGGTATCACGGTGACCGGCCAGTATACCTACCTGGATACGGAAACGACCGATCCCGGGGCGGACGGCAGTCCGGGTACCGCTTTCGAGCTCGGCCAACCGCTGGTGCGGCGGCCCGCACACGCGCTGCGAGTTGCTGGCTCGGTTCGGCTCGCCGGGCGCGCGACCCTCGGCCTGAACCTGAACCACGTCGGATCCCGGGACGATCTCGCGTTCGAAGATTTCACCGCGGTCCGGGTGAGGCTCCCGGGCTATACGACCCTCGAAGTGAGCGCTATGGTTGATGTCCTTCGACCGCGTCCGGGGCACCCTGGGGTGACCGCGACGCTTCGGGTGGAGAACGCCCTCGACGAGGAATACGATACGGTGGTGGGCTTCCAGGGCAGGGGACGCGTCGCCTCTCTGGGAGCCAGGGTCCGGTTCTAGCCACCTCCAGGTACATTTCAGCACCTCCTCTCAGCGGGTCACATGCGTCGTCTCCTCTTCCAGTCGGTCTTGGCCTCCGCATTCCTTGCCGGCTGCGCAGATCCCTTCCCACCGCTTCCTCCTCCGGAGGAAGTCCTGGTGGTGTCGAACCGGACTGACGGATCCCTGAGCATCATTCCCGTCACCGCTCCCTCCAGTGCCACGGTCCTTGCGCTGGGGGTGACCGACGCGGGCCCCGTGGCGGCCTTGGGTGCCATCGCGGTGGTGATATCCCCGTCGGATGCGCAGCTCGTGGTAGTGACCCTCGAGGGTCCACAGGTGATGCGGAGGATCCCCTTGGATCCGGGATCGAGCCCCCAAGCGGTCACCATCATCGACGATTCCATCGCCTATGTGGCGAGTGCCGATCTGGATGCCGTGTTGAGAGTGAACTATCTGTCCGGTGCCACCACCGAACTCGCCGTGGGTCTTCACCCTCAGGGCCTCGTATTCACGCGAGGTCGCCTGTTCGTCATCAACGGCAACCTCACGCCTTGCGGCATTCCACCAACATTGTGCGTCGCGGGTGAGAGTTGGATCACCGTGGTGGACCCGACCCTCAATCAGCGCGCGGCCGGCGTGGACTCGATTCCGCTGCCGGGCCCCGGGAACGCACGGCATGCGGATGTGGCAGGCGATGGGCTGCTGTATGTGATGAATGTCGGCATGGACGGCATCAGTGCCCGGCTCTCGATCGTCGATCCCGTGAGCCGCGAGGAGGTCGCAAGCTTCGGTGGCTTCGGCACGAGCCCCGGGCCCATCGCCGGAGACGCCGATCGTCTCTTTGTCAGCTCGCGGGCCCAGGGGCTGATGGAGTTTGACATCCGCTCACGTGCCGTCACGCGAGGCGAGGGTGACGGAGTCAACGTTCCCGACAACTCCGGCGTCGAGGTCGACAGCCGGGGACGTATCTACGCCATCGAGGCTGGTTCGTGCATCGGAGGTGAAGCCGGAGCGGCTCGGGTGCTGGATGAGAATCTGGTGGAGATCCGTGCCATCCCATTGGGACACTGTCCAGCCGACGCGGCCGTGACCCAGTTTCAGAGGGGGGAGTAGGCTGAGTCGCATCACCACCCCCGCGATCATCCTGTCGACCATGCGGTATCGGGAGACGTCGAAGATCGTACGCCTGGCGACTCGGGATGCTGGCGTGCTGAGTGCCATCGCGAAAGGCGCGTTACGGCCGAAGAGTCGATTCGGGGCGTCGCTCCAGCCATTGAGCGATGGAGTCGTCGAGATCTACCTGAGCCCTCATCGCGAGCTCCACACGCTCGCTGAATTCGAGCTCACTCACCTCCGAACCAGTCTGGCCATATCGCTCGAGCGCTACACCGCCTCCGTGGCCCTCGCTGAGCTGATGCTCAGGTTCGCTCCGGCAAATCCGCACCCGGAGAGTTTCGATCTCTTGCAGGGGGCGCTTTCCATTCTCGAGACCTCACCTTCCGAGGCGGTGGAAGTCGTCGCACTCCGAATGTTGTGGCGAATGGTGTCTGAGCTGGGGTTCGCTCCAGCGCTCGATCGCTGCGTTCGAGACGGCACGCCCATCGGAGCTGAAGGGGAATTGCTTTTCAGCGCGGCCGAAGGGGGAGCCGTATGCACGCGATGCGCGAGCGCCGTGGGCGTGACTCGACTCGGCCCCGGTGATCGGTCGGCGCTCGACGCCCTCGTCGATCCCGTCCGGGAACTACCGGAACTCGACACTCGACATGGGAGAGCGCACCGACGACTGCTCGAACGGTACATCCGGTATCACCTAGCAGACGGCGCCGAGCTGCCTGCACTCCAATTCTGGACCCGAGCGGAGACAGCCCGGGCATGATAATCGGCACCGCTGGGCACATCGATCACGGCAAGAGCAGGCTCGTGGAAGCCCTGACGGGGCGTGCCATGGACCGCCTTGCCGAAGAACGCCGACGCGGCATCACGATCGATCTCAATTTTGCGCCCTTGGACCTGGGTGATCCGGAACCGGCCGGGGTGATCGACGTACCCGGGCACGAAGACTTCATCCGAACCATGGTCGCCGGGGCGACGGGCGTCGATCTCGTGCTCCTCGTCGTAGCTGCCGATGAGGGGATCATGCCGCAGACGCTCGAGCACCTCCTCATCGTCGAGCAACTCGGTATTCGACTCGGCATCCCGGTGGTCACCAAAGCCGATCTGGTCGAACGGGAGTGGGCCGAATTGGTGGCGGGCGATCTCGAGGAGCGGCTCAGCGACTCCCCCATTGACTTCGGTCCACCGCTCATCGTATCGCCGGTGACCGGCGATGGGGGGGGGATCGACGAGCTGCTCGAGGCTATCCGGAACGCCGGACGCACGCTCACCGAAGCGGACGAGGGCGACGCCTTCCGCATGCCCATCGACCGGGCCTTTTCGGTCGCGGGGGTCGGCACGGTGGTCACCGGGACGATCTGGTCGGGTCAACTCGCCGTCGGCGACCCCGTGAATGTGCTACCTGCGGGCCACAGAGCCCGGGTGCGTTCCCTGGAGCATTACAGCAAAGAGGTCCGGCGCACACGCCACCGGGCCAGGGCCGCGATCGGTCTCGCCGGGGTCGATCGCGATCGGATTCGTCGCGGCGACGTCATCGTGACGGATGTTCTCCCGTGGCAGGCCACTTCCGCCCTCGACGTCCATTTGTCGCTTGCGCCCACGGCGCCCAAGGCGCTTCGCCCTCGGACCCGGATCCGGGTCAATCTCGGCACCCAGGAAATCTTAGCCCGAGTCTATCCCAAGTCCGCGCTCGAGCCGGGCGGCTCGGCCACGGCGCGGCTGGCGCTCGAAGGGCGGGTCGTGGCCCGCGGAGGCGATCGGTTTGTGGTGCGGTCGTACAGCCCGGTGTCCGCCATCGGGGGTGGGTGGATCGTTGACCCGCTTCCCCAGCGCCGCCGGGCGACCTGGCCTCCGGGGCTCGGTGCGAGCGATCCGGGAACCCGTCTCGAGGCCTTGGCCCAACGCCGCGCCGGCGGGATAGATGATGCGGATTTGCCGGTGCTCCTCGGCCTCTCACGGACGGAATGCGATCGAGTTCTCGCCACCGTATCGACGTTGGTCCGGGCAGGCAGTCATTGGGTCGAACACCGCGCGGTGAAGCACGCTACGGGTTCAGCACTGGCACGGGTCGACGCCTACCACGAGATGAACCCTTCCGAGACGGGCATTCCACTCCAAGACTTGAAAGCCCGGCTCAGCAACACTCCCTGGATCGCCGAGTCAGTCGTGACCGGTCTGCTCGATAGCGGCGAACTCGAGCTATCCGACGGCCGCGTCCGCCGACCCGGCTTCGAGCCCAGGGTGGCCGGCGGACAACAGGAGATCGATCGGGTGGTTGCCTTTCTCGAACGGGAAGGCTTGGCCCCACCAAGCCTCGCGGAGCTGATCGAGCGCTTGGAGAGGAAGGACATCAGAGACACGCTCCGTTTGGCGGCCCGGGAGGGGCGGGTGGTCTCAATCGGCCGCGACCGATACTTCGCCAAGACAGCGCTCGATCGGTTCATCGCCACCCTGGCTGAGATCGGGTCCAGCGGTGACATCACAATAGCCGAGCTCCGGGAGCGCCTCGGGCTGACCAGGAAATTCCTCATTCCGCTGCTCGAGTGGTCCGACGGCCAAGGGATTACGACCCGATTGGGCGATGTGCGCCGCCTGTCCCGGCGGGCGGGGTCCCCCTAGCCCTCGACTGGCTGCGCCGTTGCGCGAGGGCCCTGATCTTGCAATGTTCCATTCATACGACCTTCCGTGGAGGGTGACTAAGAAACTTCCTACGTCAGTCAAAGGGGTCCACATGTACCGGTTGATCAGGCCGGGGTGGTGGCTCGTCCTGCTGGCGATCATGCCATTACGGGCGGTGGCGCAACGCGATCCGTCGACGCCCCCTCCCAAGGCCGAGCTGAAAGAGAACTACCCCAACCCGTTCTTTCCGGCGACGACGATCCCGTTTACAATTTTTTCCGATGTGTGTCGGGACGACCATCAACCGATTGTTACGTTGAGGATTCTCAATGTGCTGGCCCAGGTCGTGGCAATCCCGACATTGGTCGATGCGCCACGAATTCCGGTCGAGAACCTGAGCGTCGAGTGCGGCGATCACGAAGCCCGCTGGAATGGTTCCCAGTTGAGCGGAGAGACCGAGCCGACGCCGGGGATCTACTTTTACCGTCTGACGGTCGATGGTGACGTATTCACCCGGAAAATGATTGTGAGCCGGGATGCACAGGTCGGGGCGTAGTTCGCGTCTCGAACTACGTCGCCTCTCCCCAACCCTGAGCGAGGGCCCCGAAATCGGGCCCTCGTTCGGCATTCAGGCTACATTCAAAATGG
>JABDII010000092.1 GCA_013003805.1 Gemmatimonadales bacterium | reverse complement strand
GGCGGAGCACCCGGTCGCTCCGCCAGTCCTTGGCCAGCTCAACCGATGCCCTCGGCAGGTTACTCGGATACCGATCGAGCTTCTCCTCGAACTTCTCGTACAAGGTGAAGGCATCGGCCACCGACCCGGCGAACCCCGCCAAGATCCTCCCACCTTTCAGGGTACGGACCTTGACCGAATTGGTCTTCATGATGGTTTCGCCGAAGCTCACCTGTCCGTCTCCACCAAGGGCCACCTTACCATCCTTGCGCACCGACAGGATGGTGGTGCCGTGGAATTGGGGGGTGGACATGGGAGATTCCTCCATTCGCGCTTAGGCCCTCGGATGGGCCTGCTGATAGACTTTCTTGAGTCGCTCGACACTCGTATGCGTGTAGACCTGCGTCGTCGACAACGATGCGTGGCCCAAGAGTTCCTGGACCGCGCGAAGGTCTGCTCCCGCATCGAGTAGGTGGGTCGCAAACGAATGCCTGAGCGAGTGCACCCGGAGCCCGTCCTCGCCAATCGCCTGGAACATGCTCCGCATGGCCCGTTGCGCGCTCCGCGGCGCGAGCCGCTTACCCAGACGGCTCACGAACACCGCCTGACGGTTGGAGCCCTTGCGGGCGACGACGTCCTCGCGTACGGCAAGATAACGGCGCAGCGCCAGAACCGCCTTGGACCCGACCGGCAAGATCCGCTCCTTCCGGCCCTTTCCCATCACCTTCACCTGGTCGGACAGGAGATCGACGTGGCGGAGGTTCAGGCCGATCAGCTCGGCCAGCCGCATGCCGGTCGAATAGAACAACTCCAACATCGCCAGGTCCCGAAGCGGAACGAAGTCATCACCGGCCGCGCGCGCCTCCGCCAATTCGAACAGTTGGTCGAGTTGGGAATACCGGACGTGGGACGGCAGCCGCCGGTCCTGCTTGGGCACGCGCGCGGATCGGGCCACGTTGACGGCCAGCCCGTGGTGCGCCTGCAGGTAGCGGAAGAAACTGCGAATGGCGGATAGCGAGCGGGCGGCCGACCGCTTGCCCAACCCGCGGCGCTGTTCGTCGGCCAGAAAGCTCCGGAGTCCCAGACGGTCGATGGTAATCCACTTCCACTTCCCACCGTAGTGACGCCCGCAGAACTCGGTGAACCGGTCCAGATCGCGGCCGTAGGCCTTGATGGTGTGCGGAGAGTGCTGCCGTTCCTTCTCCAGGAACGTCAGGTACTCATCCACGTCCGGGTGTCTCACCACGTTTCGATCCATTCCGCGAGGTCCGCCTGGGCTCGCTCGGACAACCGGGCCCGCTTGTCAGCCTTCTTGACCTTGTGCGCGAGCGGGTCGACCAAACCGAAGTTGGCGTTCATCGGCTGGAAGTGATTGGGATCCGCCTCGCGCAGGTACCGATAGAGTCCGCCGATCATCGTGGTCGCCGGCGGAAGGACCGGCGCCTTGCCCTCGAGCGCCCGCGCCAGATTGATCCCGGCGAGGAGGCCGGTACCGAGCGACTCGGTGTAGCCTTCGACGCCGGTGAGTTGCCCCGCGAAGAATACCCGATCATCGTCCTTGGCGGTGAGGGCCGGGCCCAGTGCTGCCGGGCTGTTGAGATACGAATTCCGGTGGATGCTGCCGAAGCGGAAGTATTCCGCCTGGCCCAGACCTGGGATCATGCTGAATACCCGCCGTTGTTCCGGTATGCGGAGCCTGGTCTGGAAGCCAACCAGGTTCCACATCTGCCCGGCCCGGTCTTCCCGACGGAGCTGCACCACCGCGAACGGATCACGCCCCGTCGTGGGATCGGGCAGGCCGACGGGCTTGAGGGGGCCGAAGCGGAGCGTTTCCCGGCCTCGGCGGGCCATCTCTTCGATCGGCAGGCAGCCCTCGAAGTACGGCACCTGATCGAACTCATGGGCGGTGAATTGGTCGGCCTCGGTCAGGGCATCGATGAACGCTGCATAGGCGTCCGTGTCCAGCGGCGCGTTCAGGTAATCGTCGCCGCCGCCCTTCCCATACCGAGACATACGGTACATCCGCCCATGATCCAGCGATTCGGCGGAAACGATGGGCGCGATCGCGTCGAAGAACGCGAGCGAGTCCGCCCCGATCTTACCGGCGATGGCGCTCGCCAGGCCGTCGGAGGTGAGCGGCCCGGTGGCAATCACGCCCGGGGACGGAATCCGAGTGATCTCTTCGCGGACGACCGTGATACGTGAATGGGAGCGTATCCGATCGTCCACCGCTTGGGCGAACACTTGACGATCGACCGCGAGCGCAGAGCCACCGGGGACTCGGGCCGAGTCGGCGCACTCGAGCAGAAGGCTTCCGAGCCGGCGTAGCTCCCACTTGAGCAAGCCGTGAGCGTTCTGGAGTTCGACTGATTTAAAGGTGTTGCTACAGACCAGTTCCGCGAGGCGATCCGATTGGTGTGCCGGTGTCTTCACCCGGGGCCGCATCTCGTACAACGTCACATCGATCCCACGCTCGGCGAGGGCCCAGGCGGCTTCGCACCCCGCCAGCCCTCCGCCGACCACGGTCACCGTCACGCCTAGGACACCTCCTCGGGTTCCAGCACTTGCTCCTCATGGCCGCACTTCATGCAGATGAGCCGCTCGCCGAGCGCCTTGCTCACCTTCTTCTCCATGCCGACCCACTTGCATTCGGGACACTGTTCCGGGGTGGGCCGGTTCCAGGTTGAGTAGTCGCAGTCGGGGTAGCGGATGCACCCGAAGAAGGACTTGCCCCGCTTGGTGCGCCGCTCGGTCAGGTCTCCCTTCAAGCACTTGG
>JABDII010000091.1 GCA_013003805.1 Gemmatimonadales bacterium | reverse complement strand
GGTGGCTGTTCCTGCGCTGGATCGCCGACCAGTACGGCGACTTCATCTTCCGGGACCTGACGCAGGCGGCACCCAACGGCGTGTCCAACGTCGAAATCCAGACGGGCGAGTCCTTCTTCCGCCTATTCGCCGACTTCACGGTGGCGGCCTGGGCCGACGATCTCGACGTACCGGGCCTGGCGGAGCGTTACCAGGTACCGAAGTGGCTGCTCCGCTCCATCCTGACGGATAATGGAGGCAGCGAGTATCTGCTGCAGCCGACGCAGGAGACGTTCGCCACTTTCCGCTCGAACTCGATTACCGAGTTCCTGGCGGGCTCGAGCGCCTTCTATATCGAATTGGACGCGGGCGGCGAAACTCAGGACCTGCAGCTCGAGCTCACCGCGTTTACCGACGCTGGCTTGGCGATCCTCAGGTACGAGTAGCCTAGAGTTGGTCCAGGACCTCCCTGATCGTCCAGAACTGCTTCTCGATCTCGGGCTTCAGGTCCTGCCGGCGGATTCCGAACGCTGGATGTAACATCGGCAAGAAGGTGATCTCGCGATCGCCGACCACCTTCTTCCGTGGTACCGCCGCCGCCTCGGTGATCTTCTCCCTCGGGAAAAAGCGTTCCAGGGCGACCCGCCCCAGAAGCACCACGAGATCCGGTTTGATGAGTGCGAGCTGCCGTTCGAGGTAGGGCAGGCAGTTTTCCATCTCCGGGGTCTTCGGGTTTCGGTTCTCCGGAGGCCGGCACTTGATGACGTTGGTGATGAAAACCTCGGACCGGGCCAGCCCGATCTTCTCGAGTAGCTCGGTGAGATAGGCTCCGGCGTCGCCCACGAACGGCTCGCCCTTCTGGTCCTCCCACCTGCCGGGCGCCTCTCCGATGAAGACGACGCGCGCGTCCGCCGGACCGACGCCCGGTACCGCTTGCGAACGGTACTCGGCCACCTCCTCGCACTTCGTACAGTCTCGGATCAATCCGTGCAGCTCTTCCAGCGTCCTGCACGTGACGACGGGATCGGGGGGAGCGAACAAATCGCCCTGGCTGAGTTCGGTCAGGTCTGTCATGGGCCCGGAAGGTGATGAGTGATCAGTGAGCGGTATCGGTAATCAGAAGACAACCTATGGTCGCCTGGCCGGGGCCGAAACCCACATCCCCGCGAAACCGTAGTATTGCGTGTTGGCGGGAGCGTGGTGTTCCACCACGGCACGGACTAACTTCTAACTGAACGTGTCCGTGGTCGTGACCCGCTGATCACCGATTTCTGACTACCGATCACTCAACGGCTGGCAGCAGATCAATGCACCTCAAGCACTACCTATGGTCGGGCTTCGTACCGCTCCTTGCCGCGGCTTGCACTTACGACTCCGGTGGAGAAATGACTGGTTTCCAGAACTTCGCGGTCTACACCCAGGGCCCGGACCGGGTCGCCGACGCCCTCACTGCCGAGCTGGTGCAGCGGAACGCGCTCTCACCCGACATGGCGACCGAGCTCGGCACCAGCTTCGTCGACGCGTTCGCGGCCGGCCGAGAGTCGCAATTCAACAGCGAGTCGGTGTCGTTGGCGCGTGACGAATTGGCCCGCCTCGTCCCCGAGGAGTTCCGCAAGTTCATCGGCGATGAAGGAGGGCGCTACGTGCTCGAGCTGAGTATGGAACCGGCAGCCGACGGTGGCTTGAGGTTGACCGTCACGCCGACGATCATCGCCACCGTGAGGGGTGGCGAGGGGCCGCTGGGTGGCCGCCCGCTTCCGTCGAACGGCACCCTGGAGAGCTCGATTCTCGAATCGCTGAGCCGCCGTCTCGGCCTGTGACCGATGCGTAGTCGAACTCCGTCCCTTACTCCATCTCGGTCTTCCTCGCTGGGGCTAGAGAGGAAGGACCTGAAGGCAGAGATGATGAAACCGCTGGGGTTGCTGGTCGCGCTGCTCCTCGTCGCCTGCGGGGAGGGTAGGCAGGCGGCCTTCGACGAGGACTTGCTGGTCAACGACCCGTCGACGGATCGCGGGAACAACACGACGCAAAGCGAGACCGCCGTGGCCCGTTACGGCGATGTCGTAGTGGTGGGCTACAACGACTCGGGCGACTTCACGCGTCGGGGGAGCATGACCGGGTACGCCTACTCGACCGACGGCGGTGAGACGTTCAGCGATGCCGGCGTGCTGGAACCGGCGAAAGGCGGCCGCAATCTCGGTGATGCCGCACTGGCGGTAGACCGCCATGGCGTTTTCTATTTCGCGACCCTGGCCGTGGACGCGGGTGCCCGCTCGTACATCGCCGTGGCGCGGTCGAAGAAGACAAAGGACGAGGTGAAGTTCGACTCACCGGCTTTGATCCCCGGCCTCGAAGCGAACGGATTCCAGGACAAAGAGCTGATCGCGGTCGATATCACGGGCGGCCGCCGCGACGGCTACGTCTACGTAGTCTGGACCGAGTTCCCGCCCCGGGGCGCCTCGCGGATCCTCTTCTCGCGGTCGAGCGATGGCGGGAAGACGTTCTCGAAGGCGGCACGGCTCTCTGAGTCCGGCAGCGGCGTTCAAGCCGCCATGCCGGTGGTGGGAAAGCGAGGCGGGCTATACGTAGCCTGGGAGGATCGCTCCGGCGTCAGAACGGGGTATACGCGATTTCGGCGCTCCGATGACGGCGGCGAAAGCTGGGGGCCCGAGATCACCGCCGCTACCTTCACCCGGATTTCGTATCAGCGTGCCACCGCCGCCTGTCTAAGGCCGGCGCTCAACGGTCACATCCGCGTCAGCGAGTTCCCCAGCATCGACACCGATCGGAGCGATGGGCCGGGTGAGGGCAACATCTACATCGCCTTCGCCGCCGACCCGGGTCGCCAGGGACGCGGCGACAACAGCGACGTCTTCTTCGTGCGCTCGGAAAACGGCGGCAGGACGTGGAGCGATCCTGTCAACGTGGTCAAAGGTCGTGCCGTGACCGCCGACGCGGACGAGACGACCAACGACAACTTCATGCCGGTGCTCACCGTCGGGCCCCAGGGCGAGATCAACATCTTCTTCTACGACCGCCGCCACGACCAGGGCAATCGCAAGATCGACGTCTACCGCGCCATCTCCAACGACCAGGGCCGGACCTGGGCCAACCGACGGGTCACCGGCGAGTCCTTCGACCTGCCGCGACTGAAGCCCAACTTCGATCCGCTGGTCAAGGAGTGCTACATGGGCGACTACAACGACGCCACTGTGGACGAGCGCGGCTTCTATCTGACCTGGGGCGACAACCGCCGGGTCATCAAAACGCCCCGATTCCCACGCGGCCGACCCGACCCCGACGTCCGCTTCCGCGCCGTCAGCCTCGATGGGCGGTAGGCCCGTGGACGAGTAGGCGGCAGGCAAGCCAACTCTGTGCCCCGGCGCACATCGATCGGGTGGTCGCCCTGTGGGAGGAGTAGCGCGAAGGCGAGCCGTCGGGTCGAGAGTCCGATCCAACCCAACCCGCCGTGCGTCTATCTAAATAGGCGGAGCCGAGTGGGGCGCGACTGCGAGCGGCTGCACCCGATGACTGCGCCCCGCAGAACGACTGCTCAGCATGGATAGCCTCAAGCAGGATCTCCGTTTTGCACTCCGCCAGGTCGCAAGGCGTCCCGGTTTCACCCTGCTCGTGGTGATCACACTAAGCATCGGTATAGGGGCGAACGTCGCGATCTTCAGCGTGCTGAAGGGCCTCATCCTCCGTACTCTCCCGTACCCCGAGCCCGAAGAGGTCGTGGCGATTTGGGAGACACCGACCGGATACAGGTCGTATCAACCTTTCGCAGCCCCCGACTACTTCGACATGCGGGAGCAGAACACCACGCTGGAGGAGCTCGGCATCTACCGCTTCAACTGGGTCAACCTGGCGGGGGAGCCCGAGCCGACGCGTGACTTCGCGGCGCGTGGCACGGCCAGCGTGCTGCGAGCGCTCGGCGTGCGACCGGCGCTGGGTCGCTGGTTCAGCGACGAAGAGGAGTTAGCAGGCAATCATCAGGTGGTCATCCTGAGCCACAGGCTCTGGAAGCGACGATACGGCGGTGCGCGGGACGTCATCGGCGAGCGGATCGTAATCGACGGGCAGAGCTTCGCGATCATCGGCGTGATGCCGGAGGATTACGAATTCCCGCGGCCCTGGAGCTCCATGACCGAAGACCCGGAGATGTGGATGCCTCTAGTGCTGCCTCGCGATGGTAGCACGCGGGGGTCGCATTCCTTCGCGGCGGTCGGAAGACTCGAGGACGGCGTGGCGG
>JABDII010000051.1 GCA_013003805.1 Gemmatimonadales bacterium | reverse complement strand
TCCTGGGACTGGGCTGCGATACCATGGCTACGATGACCACGCGGATCCTCGAGACCAAGAAGGAGCGCATCGTCACCACCATGCTCCTGGCGCTCGCGATTCCGTGCTCGGCGCAGCTTGGGGTGCTTTTGGCCCTGATGGCCACCCTCTCACCGGCTGGCGCTTTGGTGTGGTTGGCCCTGGTGGTGGGCGTGATCTTTTTGGTGGGGTGGCTCACGTCCCGGGTGTTCGGCGGCGAGACCAGCGAGTTCATCCTGGAGATCCCCCCGATGCGGCGGCCCCAGCTCGGCAACGTGCTGGTCAAGACCGCGAGCCGGCTCAATTGGTACCTCCGGGAAGTCATCCCGATCTTCGTCTTCGGGACGGCCATTCTCTTCCTGCTGAGCCATTTCAATCTCATGGCCGGCTTGGCACGACTGGGCCAGCCCATCGTGACCGGCTGGCTTGGGCTGCCCAAGGAAATGGCCAACGCGTTCCTCATCGGCTTCATGCGCCGGGACTTTGGTGCGGTGTACATTCTGGATGCGGCCACCGGTGCGGCGCCTCTCTTGGGCCCGGTGCAGATCCTGACGGCGATGGTCACGATTACGCTGTTCATGCCCTGCTTTGCCAACTTCCTCGTGATCGTCAAGGAGCACGGCATGAAGGTGGCTCTCAGCATGGCCGCCTTCATCTTCCCGTTTGCCTTCCTGGTGGGTGGCCTCGTACACTTCGCGGCGACATGGCTGCTTACCTGACCTGCCCGATGTGCGGCTTCGAGTTCGACAAGACCGACACCCTGTGTGCCCATGGGTGCCCACTGGGTGCCTTGTGCACCCTGATCCGCTGCCCGGGCTGCGGTTACGAGTTCCCCGAGACCCCGAAGGTGATCTCCTGGGTGGGCCGGCTGTTCCGTAGGAAGCCGGGCGGGGAGGCGCCGCTGCCCACCGGCATCCGGCTTCTGTCCGACGTGAAGCGGGGCGACCGGGCCGAGGTGATGTGCCTGGGCTCGACCGCCTCGCCCCGCCACAACCGCTTGGCGGTCTTCGGGCTGGTGCCCGGTGCCGAGATCACGGTCATCCAGCAGCGCCCGGCCTGCGTGGTCAAGGTGGACGAGACCGAGCTGGCACTCGACCCGGAGATCGCCCGGGACATCCTGGTGCATCCCGCCGAGGAGGCCGCCTGACCCTGGGCGGTTGATCGAATCTCAAAGCACCAAGGGCCCGGCATGCGCCGGGCCCTTGGTGGATCAGTGAAAGGTGAAGGATTAGAACACGTACTTGAGACCGGTCTGAATCTGCCGGGGTGTGCCCAGTCCGGTCTGGAGCGTGCCGTCGAAGTTGAACAGGAAGCCGCCGAACGGCGGGTCCTTGAAGTTGTCGGTGTTGAACACGTTGAACACCTCGACGATCGCCTCGACGTAGCCTCTCGATCCGCCCAACGGGAAGATCTTGGACAGGCGGACGTCCCACGAGAAGAACTGGTTGTCCCGCCGGATGGTGTTGCGCTTCAGCACCGAGCCGTCGGAGCAGATCCGATCCTGCGGGCTGGTAGCGCGGTCGCCGGTCCCCGTGTTCCCGGCGCCGCAGCTCTCCGAGGTCGGCTGGGCCGAGTAGAAGCTCACCCGGTTGTTCAGGATGAAGTCGGCCGGGAGCCGGAACAGCGCGAAGGCGTTCACCCGGTGCCGCTGGTCGCGATCGCTCCAGTTGTACTCGGACTCGAGATCGTCGATGGTGGCATAGCGGAGGGTGAAGGGATCGCGCTCGTTGTCGTCGTCCGCCTTATCGAACGATAGGGTGTAGTTGATCTGGAACTGGACGTTGGGATCGGTGGTGCGCTTCAAGCTCACGGTGAACCCGTGATAGCGCGACCTGGCATCGCTGGTGAGCGTCCACAGTGTGAAGATGCCGTTGGTGAGGTTTCCCGATCCGTCATCCAGCCCGGTCGACCAGGGGCTACCGAACGCTGCGTCATTCATATTGAGGAACCGCAGCAGGTTATCGGTCTTGGCAAAGGTGTAGGTGATGGCCCCCGCGATGCCTGCGCCGAGTTCTCGCTCGTAGCTGGCGGTCGCCGTGATGGTGCGGGCGTTCTGGAAGTCCTTGTCCGCAACGTATACGTCCGGAAACAAGGGAGTCGAGGGGAGCGTCAGCAGCTCGCCATACACTGGAAACGGGCCCTGACCCCCAGAACAGAATAGGCCCCTGCACAAGGACTGTCCCCGCGAGCCGTTGGTGCTGCGAACGCTGGCCAGGTTGAGTTGCGGGGTCCGGGCGTAGTAGATGCCGCCGCTGGCCCGGAGCACCGAGCTGCCGTCTCCGTTCACGTCCCAGGCGATGCCCAGCCGCGGCTGGAACATGCTGTAGTCGCTCGGGATGGTGCCGTCGGACGGGAACACGTGAGTCCCCTGGGCGTTGGTCACCGTCTGCCCGATGAAGGGCTCGAAGAACACCTGGTCGGGCGGGGTGATCGGATCGGGCTGGATCTGGGCTTCCCACCGGACACCGTAGTCGATGGTGAGGTTGGATTGCGGCTTCCAGCTGTCCTGGATGAACACCGCTAGCTCGTTCTGCTCGATCTCCTGGGTGCCGGCCTGCTCGAAGGTGACGCTACCCACTCCGGAATTCTGGATGTAGAGCAGGATCGGAGTGGTTCCCGTACCATCGGAGCAGGGGTTGCTAGCCGTGCCGGTCGTGCCGTTGTCGCACTCCACAAACGTTGGGTCTCCAGACCCCACATAACCCAGGAAGCCGTCAACCGAACTGAATATGGCGCGACCGTTTCCGAAGCCGAGGAAGGTCTGCTTGGTCTTAGTCCGGTTCCACTCGGCGCCCACCTTGATGAGGTGGTTCCCGGTCACGAAGGAGACGTTGTCCAGCGCCTGAATCCGGGTATCGAACGCGGTCTCGATCGGGAGGAAGAACGGCATCCCGAAGCGATAGCCGCCGCCGAAGTCCACGGCTGTATCGGGGAATGGTCTTCCGGTCGCCGGGTTGATCGGCCCCGGGTATGGCCGCGGTCGCTCCTCGCGGGCCCACTGGAACCGAAACTCGTTCGAGACGGTCGACGAGATGAGCGACGACAGGCTGCCGTTGATCGCGTGCGAGCGAACTTTCTCGATGCCATTGGCGCTCCGCCCCCACGGGTTGGCGTCGAAGGTGCCGAGGACCTGCTCGGCGTCGGCAAAGTTGTACTTGAGCGTCGCCCGGTTTCTCTCGTTCAACTGGAAGTCCAGCTTGGCGAGGAGAGCCTTGGCATCGTTGGTCCGGGCGATCGACCCGTAGTCGTTGGCCAGCGCGCCCGCGAAGGCCGTGTCCATCCAGACCCTGAGCCTCGGGTCGATCCGGTTCTCGTCGGTCTGCTTGACCGAGTTGAACTCCTGCTGGTCGTAGGCCAGGAAGAAGAAGGCTTTGTCCCTGACCAGCGGGCCACCGAACGTGGCTCCAAATTGGTGCTGACTGAAATCGGCGACCTCCTCCGTCGGAGGAGTAGCGAAGGTGGAAGTGGTCGAAAAGTCGTTGGACAGCGCATCGTACTTGCCGAAGTAGTGCACCGAGCCGCTGAACTCGTTGGTGCCCGACTTGGTGAGCACGTTGACGAAGCCGCCGCCCGAACGGCCGAACTCGGCGTTGGCGCCGGATGCCACGACCACCATGTCCTCGACGGCGTCGAGGTTGAAGGTGAAGGCCGGGCGTTGGCCACCACGCTGCTCGCCGAAGAACGGGCTGTTGAAGTCGGCGCCGTCCACCGAGACGTTGTTGTGAATGCCGCGCTGGCCGGCGATGGTGAGCTCGTCACCGTCGGGGCCCTGGGTGATCGCGACGTTCGGGGTGAGCAAAGTCAGGTTCAAGTAGTTCCGCCCGTTGTTGGGCAGGCCCTTCACCACTTCCTCATCCAACCGGGTGGAGGACTCGACCTTGCCCACGTCGACCAATGGCTCCTCGGCGGTCGCGACCAGCTCCTCGAGCTGGACGGCCTGGCGGGGCAGCGCGAAGTCGAGGGGAACGGTGGCGCCGAGTCGGACTTGGACCCCGCTCCGCCGGGCGGCGCGGTAGCCCAACGACCGGGCCGTCACCTCGTAATTGCCGACCGGCAAGAGGCCGGCCACGTAGACGCCCTGCGAGTTGGTGGTAATGGTGAGCCGGAAGTTGGTGGCCGTATTCAGGAGCACAACCTCGGCGCCCGGAAGCGGCCCGCCGGCCGAGTCGGACACGATGCCGCGGACCACACCCGTCGTCGCCTGGGCCTGGGCGTGGAGCCCGGCCGGACGCGCAACGAGGGCCGCGGCGCCGAGAAACGCCAGGCCGGTGAAGACGAATCGTGCTGGCAAACGGAAGGGCAGCATAGAAGAGCCTCACAACGTTGATGGTCAACAGTTACTGAGGGACACCTCGAAGCTGGTCACAGCTTACGGTTTGGGGTCTCGCCGCGCAAGAGGCGGCGGAGATTGATGATAGGCCGTTACCCAGGCCGCCCTGGAGCCCGGCGGAGCCTTGCCTAGACCCCCTCGGGACCGCGACCTTTCGCCCGTCTTCCACCCCCTGGAACCACGTGATCAAGGTCGCCTCCGTCCAACCCGAATCGATCGGGGCCGAGATCGGGCTCGAACCCGGTAGCGAGTTGCTCAGCATCAACGAGCGGCAGCTCGAGGACTTCCTCGATTTCGAGTACCACACGGCCGACGACCGCTTCAGCCTGCTGGCCCGGCAACCAGACGGTCAGACCGTCGAGTTCGATATCGAGCGGCCCGAGGGGATGCCCATGGGTGTCGTGCTCGAGCCGCCTCGAATCCGCCGGTGCGCCAACCGGTGCGATTTCTGCTTCGTCGACGGGCTCGCGCCGGGAATGCGGGAGGTGCTCTACATCCGAGACGACGACTACCGGCTCTCGTTCCGCTACGGCAACTTCGCGACCCTCACCAATCTCAAAGACAAGGACATCGCCCGCATCATCGAGTACCGGCTTTCGCCACTCTACGTGTCGGTGCACGCCACCGATCCCGGGGTCCGCCGCCACCTGCTCAGGAATCCAGACGCCGAAGATGTGCTGGGCCAACTGACACACTTCGCCCAGCACGGGATTCAGTTCCACACCCAGGTGGTGCTCACACCCGGAATCAACGACGGTGCCGTGCTCGAGCAGACCCTCGACGACCTGTATCGCATGGGCCAGCCGGTGTTGAGCGTGTCGGTTGTCCCCGTGGGCCTCACCGAGTACAGCAAACACAGCCTGGTGCGGGAGCCCACCGACCACGAGTGCCGGGCGGCACTGGACACGGTTCGAGGTCGAGCCGAGCGCGCTCGCCGTGAGCGGAGCATCACCTGGGCCCACGGCGCCGATGAGCTGTACCTGCGTGCCGGGGTCGAGCTGCCGCCGGCAGGTGAATACGACGGGTTCCAGCAAGTGGAGAACGGTATTGGTGCGGTGCGGTATCTCGAGCAACGGATCTTGGAAGATGCGCACTTGATCGGGGGATGGACCGGCCGGCGGATCGGAGTGTTCACCGGGACCTCCATGGGGAGGCTCATGCCCCAGGTGCTCGAGCCCCTGGAGCGCGCGACCGGGGCAAGCTTCGAGCTGCACCCGCTCAAGAACACCGTGTTCGGCGGTTCCGTCACCACCGCAGGCCTCCTCCCGGGCCGGGCCTTCCTCGAAGCGCTCCAACAGGCCGCGCGGTTGGACCTGGCCCTCCTGCCGGCCGAGTCGGTAAACGACGACGGGCTCTTCATCGATGACGTGGCGTTCGAGGAGGTCGCCGGTTCGATTGATGCGCCTGTCGTGCTATCGGCCCACTTCACCGACGCGCTGGCTCCCGCGGAAGCGACATGAATAAGCCCACCGTCGCCATCGTCGGGCGGCCCAACGTGGGGAAGTCTACCCTGTTCAATCGCATCCTGGGCGGCCGGCCGGCCATCGTGTCGGATCGCCCTGGCACCACCCGCGACCGGAACTTCGGTGAGGCCGAGTGGCAAGGCAGGGCCTTCTGGCTCGTCGATACCGGCGGGCTCATCCCGGAATCACGCGACCAGATGGATCAGGCCATCAAGGCTCAGGTGGACCAGGCGGTCGCTCAGGCCGACGTGGTGCTCCTGGTGGTGGACGGGAAAGAGGGACTTCACCCGGTCGACCAAGAGATCGCCACCCTGCTTCGAAAATCGGGCCGGCCAGTGGTCGTGGCGGTGAACAAGCTGGACGACCTCCCGGAGAACACCGCGCACCTGGACTTCTATGCCCTGGGCCTGGGCGAGCCCAATCCCGTGTCCGCCGCGGTCGGGAAGGCCAGCGGCGACCTGCTGGACGTCCTGGTGGAGCATTTGCCGCCGGTCGAGCCCGAGGAGGGCGAGGAGACCATCCGGGTTGCAGTCGTCGGCCGCCCCAACGTGGGGAAGTCGTCACTGGTCAATTGCCTGCTCGGCGAGGAGCGCCATGTGGTGGCTCCCCAGGCAGGGACCACCCGGGACGCCACCGATTCGCTCTTGCGCTATCACGACAAAACCCTCAACTTCATTGATACTGCGGGTTTACGGAAACGAACTAAAGTAGAAGATGACATCGAGTTCTACTCGTCGGTCCGGACCGCCCGGGCGGTAGACCGAGCCGAGGTCTGCGTCCTCATCGTTGATGCGACAGTAGGTCTTCATGTTCAGGACCTGCGGATCGCAACGATGGCCTGGGACCGTGGTGCCGGGTTGATCGTGGTGGTCAACAAGTGGGACCTGGTCGAGGACAAAGACACGAACACGGCGCGGGATGGACAGCGGGCGGTGGTTGATCGCGCGCCGTTCCTCGGGCACGTGCCTTTCATTTATACCTCGGCGCTGACGGGGCAACGGGTGCGCAAAGTCTTTGACCTCATCCTCGAGGTTGCCGCGGCTCGTGAGCACCGGGTCGGCACGGCCGAAGTGAACCAGGTGCTCCAGGAGTTGATCGGGCGCGCGGGGCCACCCCAGAAGCCGGGAGAAGAGGTGAAGCTGCTCTACGGGTCTCAGATCGGCACGGCACCACCGAGGTTTGCCATCGTGTGCAACCGTCCGGCGG
>JABDII010000032.1 GCA_013003805.1 Gemmatimonadales bacterium | reverse complement strand
CGCCGATCTGGCGCACGTTCGATGGGGGGGTCGCCGCTCGGCCTGGCGAATCGAGACGCTCTGCTCCGGCGGGAATCCGGCTGAAGGACGCCGCCAACCGGAATCGGATCCAGCATTCGACGACGGTGACCGACTCTTCCCCCAACCTGGGCGGCGAGCCGTGGTTCTGAAACGGCTACCCGCTGCGGTGTCCTTCCAGCTCCAAATACAACGTGAACCAATCGGCGGCCAGCTGCGCCACACGCTCGAGGGTGCCGGGCTCCTCGAACAGATGGGTCGCACCGGGGACGACCTCTAGTCGCTTGTGGCCTGCGAGGCGCCTGAAGGCCCTTCGATTGAGATCGAGTACGACATCATCGTGCCCGCCGACAATCAGGAGCGTCGGCGCCGCAACCCTGGGTAGCGCTTCCGCGGCCAAATCCGGTCGCCCACCGCGGGATACGACAGCCGCGACGCCGGAGTCGTGGCGGGCCGCGGCAACCAGTGCGGCTGCGGCCCCCGTGCTGGCTCCAAAGTACCCAACCCGAAGACCACGGAGTTTGGGCCGGGTCGTGACCCACGCCGTGGCTGCCGCGAGCCGGTCCGCTAAGAGTTGGATGTCGAATACCTTCGTTCGGTCGACCGATTCGACCTCGGTGAGGAGATCGAACAGCAGGGTACCGACGCGGGAGCGCCGGAGCTCACCGGCCACCATCCGATTGCGTGGGCTCAAGCGGCTGCTCCCGCTCCCATGCGCGAAGAGCACGAGGCCCCGCGCACCGCCGGGCAGTGCCAAGTCCCCGCTCAAGCGAACATCACCGGCCGGAACCACCACGGGAAGCTCAACGGTCTCAGTCGTCAGGAAGGTCATGGTTCCCCTCCCCCAGGGTCGCTCCCAACGGAGGCGCGGGCCTTCGCAGCCCGGTCGAGACACTCCGTCACGTCATCATCGGTCGTCGGCACGAAGTCGTGATACCAGAGACTCACGGCGCCAAAGTCCCGCGGCCGCAAGACACACACAACCTCGTCGGCCTTGTGTGCGAGGTCATCCGCACTTTCACAGGCACACGCCGGGGCCCCAAACACGATTCGCTCGGGCCGCTGTTTACGAATCGAGGCAATGGCCGCCGACGCGGTCGCTCCAGTCGCCAAGCCATCATCGATGAGCAACACCGTTCGCCCCGCCGCGTCCGACGGGGCACGGCCACTCCGATAGCGCCGCTCGCGTCGCTCCATTTCTGCCCGCTCTCGCGCAATCACTTGGTCTATATAGCGCTCGGGAATGCCGTATGTCTCGACGATGAGCCGATTGACCTCGATGACACCAGGGGCGATCGCCCCGATGGCGAATTCAGGATTCCCCGGCGCTCCGAGCTTGCGGACGACGATGACATCGAGGTCGGTTTCGAGCGCTCGGGCTACCTCATACCCCACAGGCACTCCCCCCCGCGGTAACGCCACCACGAGCGGATGGAACTTCTGATATCGGAGGAGTTCACGCGCGAGCTGCTGCCCCCCGTCCATGCGGTCTCGAAACATCTCACAGCTCCTGGCGGGGCTAATCCTTACAGTGCGGTCGCGGCAATGAAAGAAGGCTGAAGCCACCGTGAGATAACCAGCTTCGCGGCAATGCCTGGATGCTCGGCCCACTCGGCTCGGCTTGGTCCTGATGTGCTCACCTGAGAAGACGGAGCTTTGCCAAAAACCCTGGGGAAGGTCGCCTTGGCCAGCCAGGGGCGACCCTGCTAACATACTTGATGTCAGAGTCGTAACTTATTGTGTTATAAACGACTATACGGCTGCTCTCTGAACGTACTTCACTTCTTCATTGCCTGGCCCGGCTTATGCAACTGGACCACATTAGCAGCCCTTCGACCTGGGTTGCCCTTCGGGAGCGGAAGGCAATGGACGCACGAAACATCGTCGAAACAGTGCAGGAGAAGCTCCGCCAGGTGATCGCCGGGGCCGCCAGCGAGGGACAGGAGTATGGCTATGGGTTCCTGCTCCACCGCAGGGAGGATTTTGGCCAGCTTCAGTTTGGGCTGATTACGCTGGGCGGGGAGAGCATGCCACTTACCCATCGGCTGCTCAACTCGCTTCAGGGAGTCGTGTGCTGGGTATATGGTGAGGTCCCGGCCGGGATCGAGACGGCCGACCGTGACCGGCACGCAGCGCATGTAGATGATGAAGGCCGGCCCACCGATGCTATGGCCCGCACCCTCATGGTCACCCTGCTCACGCCCGATGGCAGCCAACCGGACGCGTTCGCCCTCTGCCCCGCACAGGGGACCATGACCCCCGTCACCCTCACGGAGCCGCTCCTCCTGTTGACAGCCACGCGGCCCTCCGGCTGGCCGCTCTAGCAGGCCCCGCCTCTCACCTGGCACCCCAGGCAATTTGGAAGCAACCTTCATTCTAGCATTAAACCCGCTTACAGCCTCCGGGCGCACTTTGGAGTAGGATTAGACAGCTGGTCAACGCATCGTCTGGTCCCGGCCGGGATGTCTCCTTGCGTAGTCTTACGTGGGGATGCTCCCACCGCGCTACGAGGTCCTGTCGACGAGGCTATGTCCGAAGCGTCAGAGCGACCGACACCGACCACTGGCTCCGCCCCTCCGGGGCACGAATTCGTCGATCACCCGTCCGAAGCCCACATCTTGGTTCGCGGCCGCACTCTCGCGGAGGTGGCGGCCGAGGCCGGCTTGGCCCTGGCGGGCCTGGCATTGGGTGAGCCCCTCCCGAGGGCGATGGGGCCCTGGCGCGAGGTCGACGTCCGCTCGCGCGATCGCATTGCGCTCCTCGTCGACTGGCTGAACGAGTTGATCTACCTGGGCGAGTCTGAGCGATGGATACCCCTCGAGTTCGACGTGCTCGAGGCCACGACAACACATATTCGTGCTAGAATGCGCGGGGTGGAACGTCCCGAATCGCCCAGCCTCGTGAAGGCGGCCACCTATCATGGCGCGACCCTCGAGAACGCCGGTGGTGGACTCGAGGCCCACTTGCTGCTCGACGTCTAGGCAGAGGTTGGGATGCAGGCCCTGCAGGCAGTGAAACTGAGCGACTGGATGTTCGAGATCCCTCGATCTGCCCGAGAGGACATGCGGGTTCCGGCGCGAGTGTATGCCGATGCCCAGCTCTGGGAACAGATCTCCCACGACAAATCGATCGAGCAGTTGATCAATGTTGCCACCCTGCCGGGCGTGGCAGGGTACGTCTGTGCCATGCCGGACGTTCACCAAGGTTACGGTTTCCCGGTGGGCGGTATCGCCGCCACGCGCGTGAGTGATGGGGTGATCTCGCCAGGCGGTGTGGGGTACGATATCAACTGCGGCGTTCGGCTCCTCGCCACCGACCTTACGGCGGAGGAGGCGAGGCCACGCCTCGAGACCGCGGTGCATGACCTGAGCCGGACCATCCCGTCAGGCCCCGGACGGAATCCCCGGCTATCGCTGGATCCGCCGGACATGGACCGGGTGCTGGCGGAGGGATGTCGCTACCTGGTCGATCGTGGATTGGCAACGCCGGAGGATCTCGCCGTTACCGAAGCCGGCGGGTGCCTCGAAGCCGCCGATCCGGCGGCGGTTTCGGCCAAGGCCAAAAAGCGGGGTCACGATCAGTTGGGCACCATCGGATCGGGCAACCACTTCGTGGAAGTCCAACAGGTCGATCAGGTCTTCGATGAGGATGCCGCCAGGGCCTTTGGCCTCGAGCGCGGCTGTATCACCGTGCTCATCCACACCGGATCACGAGGTCTGGGCCACCAGGTGTGCACCGATTATGTCCGGCTATTGGACGAAGTCATGCAGCGGTATGACATTCGGCTCCCCGACCGCCAGCTGGCGTCCGCTCCACTTCGCTCGCCCGAAGGGGCACGATATTTCGGTGCGATGTGTGCGGCCGCGAACTTTGCGTGGGCCAACCGGCAGGCTATCACCCAGAGCGTCAGGTCCGTGTTCGAGCGCATGTACGGCGACGCCGGCCACCCACGATTGATCTACGATGTGGCTCACAACATTGCTAAAATCGAGACCTATGACGATCAGGAACTCTGCGTGCATCGAAAGGGAGCGACCCGGGCGTTCGGCCCGGCCTCCGCCGAGACTCCCAACCAGTATCGGGCCCACGGCCAGCCGGTGTTCATTCCGGGAAGTATGGGGACTGCATCCTACGTGTTGGCGGGGGCCGACACATCCGAAGAGCGGAGTTTTGGAAGCTGTTGTCATGGAGCCGGACGGGCCATGAGTCGCGGAGCAGCAAAGCGAGCCGTGACCGGGGCTCAGGTACGCCGTGAATTGGAGGGCCACGGCATCGTAGTCCGATGTGCGTCGAAGAGCGGGCTCGCCGAGGAGGCGCCGCTAGCCTACAAGGATGTGGACCGGGTGGTCGATGTCGTGCACCGTGCAGGGTTAGCCCGGAGGGTCGCCCGGCTCATCCCAGTGGGCGTCATCAAAGGTTGAGGCCGGCATGCCGAGCCTCCCTGAATGACACTAACGAAGGAGTGATCGATGGAGCTTCCGATACAGATCGCAACACGGAACATCACGCTTGCCTTCTCCGAGGAAGAGGCAATCCGACGTGAAGCGATGAAGCTCGAGAACTTTGCTGATCGCATAACGAGTTGCCGTGTCATGGTGGAAATGCCACATCGCCGCGGCAATGAGGGAGTCCAGTATCTCGTCCGCATCGACCTGACGCTCCCCGGCCGCGAGGTGGTAGTGAAACGCCAGCCGCAGGAGCAACTCCGCACCGCGTTGCAGGACGCGTTTGACGTCGCCAAGCGGCAGATCCAGGACTATGTCCGCCGACGCCGGGGATTCGTGAAGACCCACCTTCTCGAGGACCGTGCCCGGGTCCTGACCCTCTTCCCGTGGGAGGGGTATGGATTCCTCGAAGATCATCACGGTCGTGAGATCTACTTTCACAAGAACAGCGTGCTCAATGGGGCGTTCGACCGACTCACCGAAGGAGCAGAGGTCCGATTCGTCGAGGTGGAGGGCGATGAAGGCCCACAGGCGAGCACGGTAACGTTGGTCCGATAGACCCAAGGAGACACCACCAAGCCGATGCGTCTCCGGAGGGACGCACCAGGAGGATCCCCTACCAGTGAGTCTGCGCCGCGAGCGGACCGTCTTCCATGTCTCCAACACCGACATCGCGCGTCGGCTGGACGAGGTCGGACGGCTCTTGGCCGATCAGGGAGCCAATCCACACCGCATACGCGCGTACCATAGAGCGGCCGCCACGCTGCGGCACATGGCCGAGCCGGCGGAACAGATCTTGAGCCAGCAGGGAATCGAGGGGCTGAGTGGGCTTCCCACCATCGGCGGAACCTTGGCGCGGTCTATCCGCGACCTCATCGTGTCCGGGCGGCTGCCGTTGCTCGAGCGGTTGCGGGGGAAGAGCGACCCGATGTCGCTCTTGGCGTCGGTCCCGGGCATCGGGGAGGTGCTGGCCGAGCGCCTCCATCACGACCTGGGCATCGGAACGCTCGAGGAGCTCGAGGTCGCGGCCCACGACGGTCGCCTGGAGAACATCGCGGGCTTTGGATCCAAGCGACTGTCGGGCGTCATCGAATACTTGGCCGGACGGCTCGGACGGATACGGGCCCGCGCTGCTCCGGTCGAGGAGGATGCACCGGTAGAGGAGATTCTTGACATCGATCAGGAATATCGGGACCAGGCCGCCCGCGGATCGCTTAAGCGCATTGCGCCCCGGCGGTTCAATCCGACAGGCGAGGCGTGGCTCCCGGTCCTGCACACACACCGCGGAGAGCGGCACTACACGGCGCTCTTCTCGAACACCGCGAGAGCGCATCGGCTCCGGCGAACTCATGACTGGGTCGTCTTGTACTACGACGGTGACCACGGCGAGCGACAATGCACCGTGGTTACGGAATATCGCGGTGAGCTGAAGGGTTGCCGAACGGTTCGCGGGCGCGAGGCAGACTGCCTGGAGTACTACAGAAGGCAGGACGATGTCCTACCGCGGACGCCGAACCGGCCCCAATCAGCAAGCGCCGGGACGTCATCCGGCGGGTGAAATGATCAGTGGAGCTCCCTTCTTTTTCGTGAGCTCCGCCGAAACCAACCGGCCAGGTTACTCCTCAGGAGTCTCCTGGTCGACCGGCCGATCGTCTTCCACTCTCACCGGCTCTTCGAACAAGCCGTAGCGATATACCAGTCCCCGTAACGTGGGTTCGTCGAGGTCACGGAACAGTCGGCTCGCCCATTCCAATGCATGGTCGTGCTTGGCCGGGGAGAAGCTGCTCTCGAGGGAGGCCACGAGCGTTTGGACCAGCTCTTCGTGACTCGCGCCAGCAATCTCAGCCGATTTGGAGAGATGACTTTCCTTCGCCGACGGGATAGAGGACGCGGTGGGCTTGGCAGCCATCGGTCACCCCCTCTCTAGCGTGGAACGCCATTCGTGCGGGACATGCTCAAGATCACTGAATGGACGTTAAACCTCACTGAACCGAGCCTAAAGAGTCGTTCACACTTCCGATCCGCCAACCGGCTGTCTTCAGACCCGCTTCACCGGGACTTCACTACCTCCGCTCTAAGATCAAAGCAATCATGAACATCGAGTGCTCCGCCTCAGAATGATCACCAACGCATCCAGGCCGACTGCCGACGATTCCCTTGAGCGCAGCCGATCCGAGGGCTAAAACACATTGGCATACCCTACCATGCCGTGTCAAATGAGACGGAGCTGAGATGCCGGCCTGGCTGACCTTCCTCATCAGTGCCACCGTGGTCGCCGCCGCCGGGGTACGGTTGGCCCGTGACGGCGACACCATCGCTGAGGTAACGGGGCTGGGTGGTGCGTGGGTAGGCGCCATTCTGGTCGCGGGCGCGA
>JABDII010000017.1 GCA_013003805.1 Gemmatimonadales bacterium | reverse complement strand
GATCTCGATCGCATTGCCAAGGCTATGGTTGTCGTCGTATCCCCCGGCGTGCCGCCGACGGCGCCGGCCGTCCAACGGGCCCGCGAGGCTCGCGTAGAGGTCATCGCGGAGGTCGACCTCGCGGCGTTGGCACTTCGTTCCGCCCGCTGGGTAGGCATCACCGGGACCAACGGCAAGACGCCCACGACTGCTCTTACTGCCGCATTGCTTGCGGCATGCGGCCATCGGGCGGAGGCCGTCGGAAACATCGGGCGCCCGGTAAGCGATGTGGCCCTGGAAGATCCGCCTCCCGATTGGCTCGTCGTCGAACTCTCGTCTTTTCAACTGCACGATGCGCCCCATCTCGATCTCGCGGTTGGAGTGATGACCAATCTCTCCCCCGACCACTTGGACCGATATCCTTCCCTCGAGGCCTACTACCGGGACAAGGCGTTGCTGTTCCGAAATGCAGGCCCGGAGTGCCGCTGGATCACCAACGGCGACGACGCCGAGGTCCAACGGTTGGCAGACGGGGTTCCCGGGGTACATCAGCGGTGGAGCCTGTTCGATCCAGCGGATGCCTGGTACAACCGACGCGAGCGGGAGGGGCTCCTCATGCTGGGCCAGCAACCGGTCGTCTCGCGCAGCGAGTTTGCCCTCCTCGGCGATCACAACGTCAGCAATGCCCTCGCCGCCATGCTCGTGGCGGCCCATGCCGGCGCCACACCGGCAGGCCTCGCCGAGGGGCTGCGGCGCTTCGCCCCACTGCCGCACCGGTTGGAGCCGGTGCGAGAGATTCGCGGTGTTGTGTGGATCAACGACTCCAAGGCCACCAACCTCGCCTCGACGTCGGTGGCGGTCGAAGCGCTGGATCGGCCGTTCGTTCTCTTACTGGGTGGGCGTCACAAGGGCGAGCCCTACACCAGACTGGCCCCCCTCTTGGGTCACTGTCGCGGAGTGGTCGCGTACGGTGAGTCACGCCCGATCATCGAAGCGGATCTCGCCGGTACGGTGACGGTCCTCGGCGCCAGTTCCTTCGATGAGGTACTCGATCAAGCGTCCCGCCTTGCCAGCCCGGGTGACGCGGTGCTGCTCTCACCAGCGTGTTCGAGTTTCGACATGTTCGCGAACTACGAGGAGCGCGGCTCTCGGTTCCGCGCGGCGGTGGAGGCGCTGTGACCCCGCCCCGGGGCCGCCCCATAATCCATCCGGGCGATTTCAAGTGGGAAACCCGGTTGCTCCTGATCGTCACGGCCGCCCTGGTCGTATTTGGCCTGGCAAGCATGTACGGGGCCTCGAGCGTAGTGGCCGGTGGCCGCGGTCTTGCCGGCTCGAGTTTCGCACTTCGTCAACTGTCCGGTGCGGTTGCCGGTGCGCTGCTCCTCGTGGTCGCCGCCCGGGTGGACTACCACTTTTGGCGGGCCATGGCCTGGCCGGTTCTGCTCGGCACGATCGTCTTGTTGCTCGTCCTCGTGCTTCCTTTCACCACCAGCATCACTCCGGTATCTCATGGCGCACGTCGGTGGGTCCGCCTGGGAGTGATCAGCTTTCAACCGTCCGAGGTTGCGCGGCTCGCCATTGTGATCTGGTGCGCGATGTTGGCGGCGAAAAAGGGCCCGCAGGTCCGGCGCTTCAAGAAAGGGGTCCTCCCGTTCCTGGTGATCATCGGATTGGTCTCAGGCCTGATCGTGCTCGAGCCCGACCTTTCGATGGCCACGCTGGTCGCACTGTTGGGCGGGATCGTCCTGTTCACCGCCGGTGCGAAGATCGGACACTTTCTCCTGCTCGGGATGGGCGGGGTCGTGCTCGTCTTCCACCAGATCCGCGAGGCGCAGTACCGGCTGGCCCGCCTCGCCACCTTCCTCAACCCCGGCGAGGGCGGGAGCGATGCCGCGATGCAAATCCAGCAGTCGCTCATCGGGATGGGGTCCGGTCGCATCATCGGCGTGGGGTTCGGCGAAGGTCAGCAAAAGCTGGGCTTCCTTCCCCTCGCCTACTCCGATTTTCTGTTTAGCACTATCGGGGAGGAGTGGGGATTCCTCGGTGTGCTCCTCGTGGTGCTACTCTTCGTCCTGTTTGCCTGGCTGGGATTCCGCATCGCCCGCACGGCGCCAGACCCATTCGGACAGTATCTAGCGGCTGGGTTGACGGCCTCCGTGGTCGTGACCGCCGTCATGCACATGGCCGTGAGCCTCGGGCTCATGCCCACGACCGGGCTGACGTTGCCCTTCATGTCGCACGGGCGGACCAGCCTCGTGATCGCGCTGTTTGGAACGGGCATCCTCATCAATGTGGGTGCCCGGCGGGGCCGGCCGCCCCGCCCCAGAGCCAAGTCCCGGTGAGTCGATCACCCGGCTCACGGGCAGAGTACCTGGCGGCACGGCGAGTCCTCATTACCGGCGGCGGGACTGGCGGCCACCTCATGCCCGCGTTGGCCATCGCGGCCCGGCTGCGCGAAGCGGCGCCGGATGTCGAGCCGGTGCTGGTGGGAGCACGGCGCGGCATCGAGACGGACGTCTTGGCGCGCCGAGCGTTTCGGTATCACCTCCTGCCGGCTCAGCCAATCTATCGTCGTCAGTGGTGGAAGAACGTCCGGTGGCCTTTCATCCTTCCCGGCCTCTGGCGTGGTCTCCGCGCGGTCTTCGCACGCGAGCGGCCCGCGGCCGTGCTCGGGACCGGCGGGTATGCTTCCGCCCCCGTGGTTTGGTGGGCGCTCCGCCGCGGGATCCCGGTGGCCCTTCAAGAGCAGAATGCCTACCCCGGCCTGGTGACTCGGCGTTTCGCCGCTCGGGCCCAGCATGTGTACCTCGGGCTTCCCGAGGCGAGGCAGCACCTCCGCCTTGGGCCACACACCAAGATCCTGGTGACTGGGAATCCCATTGTGCCACCCACTCCCGGAAACCGTGTGGCCGAGCGGGCGGGGTTCGGTCTGGGGCAGGGCGAGTTCACGCTGCTCGTCACGGGAGGAAGCCAGGGTGCGCTCGACATCAACCGGGCAGTGGCGGCGTGGCTCGACGCTGGAGCATCTCCCGGCGTCAGCGTGCTCTGGATCACCGGCCATCTGAGCTACGCGGAGTTCAAGCGCTATCACGCGCCGCCTCGCGTGCACGTCATCGACTTTCTCGACCCCATGGCACGCGGCTACGCGGTGGCGGATGTGGTGGTCAGTCGGGCCGGTGCACTGACTGTTGCGGAGCTCTGTGCGTGGGGTCTCCCCAGCATTCTGATCCCACTGCCCAGCGCGGCCGCCCACCATCAAGCCAAGAATGCGGATGCAATGGAACAAGCGGGAGCCGCCGTTCACCTCAACCAAGCGCACCTTGACGCTGGCACGCTCAGCGCCGCGATCCATCGGCTTCAGACTGGGGCGGCAACTCGTCAGGCGATGAGCAGGGCCGCTCGCGCACGCGGCCGACCCGACGCAGCGGGCGATATTGTGTCGAATCTTTTGACGCTTTTGGAATCGGGCGGGGTTTCACAAGTTACCGAAACTACTTAAATTAGCGCATTCGTGATGGCCTTTTTTGACGCTTCGGATCCGCGCCCTGTGCATTTCATGGGAGTGGGCGGCGCGGGGATGAACCCGTTGGCCGCTATGGTGCACTCACGTGGGATTGTCGTGACGGGGTGTGATCTTGACCCGTCCGGGGCCGACGATCTGGTGGCGCGTGGAGTCGCGGTCGAGCAAGGGCACGATCCGTCTCATGTAGATGGCGCACGGGCCGTGGTCGTCACGGCGGCCGTTCCTTCGGATCACCCGGAGTTAGCGCGCGCGCGGGAGCTCGGGCTGCCCATCCTCCCGCGGAAGACGCTCCTGGCGGAACTCGTGCAAGGTGCGTGTGTCGTGGGGGTTGCGGGGACCCACGGAAAGACCACCACGACCACCATGGCGACGGATGCGCTCAGTGCGGCGGGGCTCGATCCTACCGGGATCGCCGGCGGCCGGGTCCGGTCGTGGGGCGGCAATATCCGGATCGGGAGTCCCGGTCTCTATGTCGTCGAAGCAGACGAATATGACCAGGCGTTTCTCGAGCTCCATCCCACCATCGCCGTGGTTACGAACGTTGAGGCCGATCACCTCGACTCGTACGGGTCGGTTGCTGCCATGGAGTCGGCCTTCGTGGAGTTTGCCGAGCGGGCGGAACGGGTGATCGCCGGGATGGACGATCCTGGTGCTGTGCGAGTCCTCGATCGGCTCGGCGGCAACGTCTGGCGTTTCGGCTTTGAGGGCGGCGACTTGGCCATTACTGGCCTGGAGCAGACGCCGGGAGGGACGACCGCGACCGTCTCGGTGCCCGAGCGAGGCACGGTCGAGCTTCGTCTTCGCGTTCCCGGGCTCCACAATGTGAGGAATGCGGTTGCTGCTTTGGGAGTGGTGGCTGCCCTGGACGGCCCGCTGGAGCCGGCACTCGAGGCGTTAGCTGCGTTCGATGGGGTCGGTCGGCGGTTCGAGCGTCTGGGCGAAGCCGGCGGTGTGGAGGTAGTCGACGATTACGCGCACCATCCCACGGAGGTATGTGCAACGATCCAAGCAGCCCGGCAGGTGTTCCCCGGCCGCCGATTAGTGGCGGTGTTTCAACCCCATCTGTATTCACGCACCAAGCGCCTAGGTGAGGCATTGGGCGAGGCCCTGGGAGCAGCCGACGTGGTAGTGGTGACCGATGTCTACGCCGCCCGCGAACAACCAGTGGCCGGGGTGAGCGGCCAGCTCGTGGCTGACGCCGCGAGGCAGAGTGGTGCGACGACGATCTACGAGCCGGACCGGGCTCAGGTGGGCCGGAGAGTCCGGGAAGTGATCGAGCGTGGAGACCTGCTGCTGACACTCGGGGCCGGAGACATTACCCGAGTCGGGCGGGACTTGGTGGAGTGGCCGGCGGTCGCATGAGACGTCGCTGGCAGATCGCGGGCGGCGTTGTGCTGGCGTTCATCGGTTGGCTTGTCGCCCCGCTGGTTTTTCGGAACGTCCGGTTCTTTCGGGTCCAACAGATCGAGGTTTCTGGAGCGCAGTACCTTCCGGTGGTGACGATCGTAGACGCGCTCGCATTGTCGACCGACGCCAACGTGTTTGACGATTTTGGGAAAGCGGAGGCGAACATCCGGGCCCTCCCAGGCGTCGAAGAGGTGGATATCGGACGCCGCATTCCAGGGACACTTCGCGTGGCGGTCGTTGAGGCAGAACCGATTGCCCTGTCGCCCAAAGGAGATCGTCTCGTCTTGGTGGACGCCCGAGCCCACTCTTTGCCGTTCGACCCGGCGCGCTCTGCGCCCAGTCTCCCTGTCGTGGAGGAACCGGATTCGGTGCTGACGGCGGTGCTCAGTCGGGCGCGAAACGCGGATGGCGAGCTGTTCGACCGCATTTCGGCCGCCTCGCGCCGTCGTGAGGATGTGGTGCTCGACCTTGGTGAGTGGCGCCTGTGGCTCCGCCCAGATACAGAGATGGAGGTCATGAGGGCCGTCATGGATGTGGCGCGCGACCTAGCTCTACGAGGATGGACCTTCCAAGAGCTGGACGCTCGCTTCGCGGGGCAGATCATCGTGCGGGGACGACGGGTGGCATGAGCACCCCGTCGCAACGTCTGGTGGCCGGTCTCGACCTCGGCTCGACCAAGGTCATCGGCGTCATCGCCGATGCGGCCGGCACCGCTCGGGAACCGCTGGTCAAGATCCTCGGTGTCGGGACTGCCACGAACTCCGGCGTTCGGCGAGGCGTGGTCCGCGACATCGAAGAAACCACCCGGGGGATAGTGAAAGCCATGCGGGATGCCGAGCGCATGGCGGGAGTGGAGGTGGGAACGGTCTACGCTGGCATCGCCGGGGAACACGTGGCCGGCAAGAGCTCCCACGGCGTCGTGTCGGTGACCGGAGATGAAATCCGAACCTCGGATGTCGCTCGGGTCAACGACGTGGCCAGCAACATCTCCTACGGTCGCGATCACGAGCTGTTGCACGCCATACCCCAGGACTACCTGATCGACCAGCAGGCGGGGATCAGTGAACCGATTGGGATGACCGGTTCCCGCCTCGAAGCGGAAGTGTATTTGGTGACGGTGTTATCCAGCGCGCTTCATAACCTCGGAAAATGCGTCGAGCGCGCCGGGTACCATGTAGGGGAATTTGTGCTCGAGCCGCTCGCCGTATCACTCGCCGTCCTCACACCGGATGAGCGCGAACTCGGCTGTGCCCTGGTCGATCTCGGCGGTGGCTCCACGAACGTGGCGATCTTTCAAGGCGGAAAGATCCGGCACACCGGATCGCTGTTATGTTCCGGCGGCCATGTGACGGCGGACATCGTGCAAGGTCTCCAAGTGACGCAGCAAGATGCCGAAGTATTGAAGGACCGCGACGGGTCCGCCTATGAGCCGCTGGTGTCTGAAGCAGACACCATCGAGCTTCCGAGCACGCCTGGACAAGGGCCCCGAACGGCGGAGCGACGGGTGCTTGCTCACATCATGCAGGCCCGCCTCCAGGAGGTCATGGAGTTCGCGCAGAATGAGATCGCGCAGGCGGGGTATCATCAACGGCTGCCGGCGGGTGTCATCCTCACGGGAGGCGGCGCCCTAACCCCTGGCGTGGTGGAATTGGGGCGGGAGGTCTTCGCCATGCCGGTTCGATGCGGCACACCGGCGCAAGGGCTCACCGGCTTGGCGGATAGTGTCGAGTCGCCGCGGATGGCACTCGCGGCTGGCTTAGTGTACTACGGGGCGAGACAAGTGTGGCAAACCGGCTTCGGCACGGGCGGGTTGCGCTCGCCGGCGGTCGACAAGTGGTTTGGACCAGTGAAGCGTTGGCTACAGGATTTCTTCTGATCCGGGCGTGAGAGGACAACCATGATCTTTGAGCTGGAAGAGAGCGTCGCGCAGCGCGCGCGGATGAAAGTCGTCGGAGTCGGCGGCGGCGGCGGTAATGCGGTCAATCGGATGATTGAGGAGCAATTGGCCGGTGTCGACTTCATCTCGGTCAACACGGATGCACAGGCCCTCCAGGCCTCCAACTCCGATGTGAAGGTCCAGATCGGGAAGAAGCTCACCCGCGGGCTTGGAGCGGGCGCACGGCCGGAGATCGGACGCCAAGCCATCGAGGAGAACAAGGACGAGGTTCTTCAGACGGTGCAGGAGGCGGATCTCGTGTTTGTGACCTGTGGGATGGGGGGTGGCACCGGAACCGGTGCGGCACCCATCGTGTCGCAGCTGGCCCGGGACATCGGGGCCCTCACCGTCGGCATCGTCACCAAGCCGTTCCTCTTCGAGGGGCGAAAGCGGATGCGACAGGCGGAAACCGGCATCGCCGAAATGCGCAAGCACGTCGATACCATGATCGTCGTGCCCAACGAGCGGCTGCTGGCAGTGGTCGGCAAGGGCATTCCGTTCCAGGATGCGCTGAAGAAGGCCGATGAGGTCTTGCTCCACGCAACCCAAGGGATCGCAAGCCTCATCACGTCCACCGGCATCATCAATGTCGATTTCGCCGATGTGCGAACGGTGATGCAGAATGGCGGTGCCGCATTGATGGGGACTGGGATCGGTCGGGGGGAGAATCGGGCGATGGAGGCGGCCCAGCAGTCCATTTCGAGCCCACTCTTGGACAACGTGTCCATCTCCGGCGCCACGGGAGTCCTCATCAACATCATGGGCGGTGAGGATCTGACCCTAGGCGAGGCCACCCAGATCAGTGAGATCATCCACGATGCGGCAGGCGACGAGGCCGAGATCATATTCGGCGCCACGACTGACCCGGCCATGCAGGGCGAGATTCGGGTCACCGTCATCGCCACCGGTTTCGATCGGGCCGTGACTGGTGATCCCGTCACCCGCCAAGCCGGCGGAGCCGTCCTGAGCTTCCCGACGCCGAGGCGGAAGACCACACCCGTCTCACCGCTCCCGACTCCCGGCAAGACCGTGCCGAAGCGTCCGGCGGCGGAAGCAATCGACGAAGAGGTCTCGGAGATGGAGATACCGACCTTCATCCGCCGCCAGATGGATTGATGCGGGGTCGAGTTCTCCTCTTCGGCGTAGCCGTGCTCGGTGTGTCGGCCCTCGCGATCGCGAGGGAATCGTGGCCCTGGCGGCAACCGATCGTCGCGCCCCCCATCATGGTGAGGGACGCCTACCGGGTGACCCTCGACACGTTGCAGATCGGTGAGACCTTGTCGGAGCTGTTCGCCCGGCACGGCATCACCAGCTTCGATTTCGCCGCGTTCCACCCCGATAGCGGACTCGATCCCCGGCGCGCCCGGGCCGGGTTGGTGTTCGCCTTCCGGCAGCTGACCACCGATTCCGTTCCCTCGCGCATTTCTGTCCGGCGTGGCCCCGGAGAGCGGCTCCACTACGAACGACTCGGTGCTCGATGGCGTTCCCGGGCCGAGACCATTGCCTGGTCCTCGAAGCCGGTGCGGGTCGAAGGTCCGATTGGCGACGCGCTCTACCTGGCGCTGGATGCCAACGTTCCGGACGAGGTGCTCGATGCCTCCGAGCGGGTCCGTATGGCGGGGAACCTCGCCGAGATCTACGACTGGACCGTCGACTTCACGCGCGATATTCGCTCCGGTGACTACTTCGAGGTGCTGATCGAGCGTCGGGTGTCGGAGGAAGGAGAAGTGCGACTCGGTCGGATCTACGCGGCGGATCTCACCATCACGGGAAAGCATCTGCTGGCCTACCGCTTTGAAAGCGAGGACGGAACGACGGGGTATTTCGACGAGCAGGGACGTTCGTTGCGTCGCGCCTTCCTCCGCGCGCCACTCGAGTTCCGGCGCATCTCGTCGCGGTTCAGCTCGGCACGACGGCATCCCATCCTCGGGCGCGTACGGCGACACCAGGGTACGGACTACGCGGCAGACCGCGGAACGCCAGTTCGCGCTACAGCGGACGGAGTGGTGCTTCGGTCGGGGCGGGTGAGTACCTACGGCAACTTGGTGGAGCTTCGTCATGCGAAAGGCATTACCACCAGGTACGGACATCTCCGGCGCGCCGCGGTGCGGACCGGCGTCCGAGTCATTCAAGGCCAGGTCATCGGGTATGTCGGGGCGACGGGACTGGCCAACGGGCCGCACCTTCACTACGAGTTTCGGGTCAACGGCGTAGCCAAGGATCACCGTCGGGTGGACTTGGGTACCGGAGATCCCGTGCCCGAAAAGGATCGCCCGGCCTTCGAACAGGAGCGGGCCCGGTTGGATCTGTTGTTCAGGACTCCGGTCCGCGACGCCGCTCCCGTCGGGGAATGACGCGATCGACCCGAGCCGGACGCGCCGTTCCCTCCATCGTGCCATCTTAGATCCATGACGCTGGCTCTCATTCTCCTCGGCGCCGCCTGCCTGGCGTTCGTCACCTACTGGTGGTTGGAACGCGCTGGATCCCAAGGGTGGTTGGCGATGGGATGCCGCGCGCTCGCGTGGAGCGCCCTCGGTGTTCTCGTGCTCAACCTGAGCTGTGCTACCGGGCGAGCCGCCGGACCGCCGGTCGTCCTCCTCGACGCGTCCCTCAGTTTCGCTTCGTCTCAACGTTGGGAACGCCTGCGCGATAGCCTGAGCAATGTCGGAGACCTGCGGTACTTCGGCGACCGGCGGTCGAGCCAGGATTCCAGCCCGATGAGGGGCAGGTCGCTTCTGGCGCCGGCTCTTCGCGCCGCAGCGGCGTCGGAGCGTCCGGTCGTGGTGGTCACGGATGGCGAAGTGGAGGATGTGCCGGACATCCCGGCTGACGTGCTTGGGCGTGCCGGTGTCAGGGTCTTCCCGCGCGAAGTCCGGGCGGATGTCGCGCTGTTCCGGATTCGCGGGCCTGAGCGAATGACTAAGGGAGACTCCCTGTCGCTCGAAGGCGAGATCCGCACCTCTCAGGCGGCCGTGCCGCGTTCGGTGACCGTGGTGCTTCGCGCCGGAACGATTCGCCTCGCACGGACCCGGATCGATCTCGAGACCGGCGGACGCCAGCGCTTTCAGCTCATGGCACCCACCAATCGACTCGCGGCAGGAGGCCACCTGCTGACGGTCGGCCTGGAAGACCACGTCGATGAGGAGCCGCGCAACGACACGAGACTCCACTACATCGAGATCATTCCGACGCCGGGCGTGGTGCTGTTGGCCAGCCCGCCCGATTGGGATGCCCGGTTTCTCCTGCGGACGTTGAGAGACGTCTCCGACCTGCCGGTGCGCGGGTATAGTCGCATAACTGGCGCCTCGTGGCATGCCATGGAAGATCTTGCACCGGTACGGGAGTCGGTCGTTCGCCGTGCGGCACGCGGCGCCGACCTGCTGGTCATCAAGGGGAAAGATGAGGGATTCGGGCCCAGGAGCCGCACCCGTGCCGTGTTGCGCTGGCCGAGCGGAGAGAATGGAGAGACCGTGCTGGAAGGGGATTGGTATGTCTCCGCCGAACTCGGCTCGCCCCTGGCACAGGCATTCTTGGGGCTCCCGATCGATTCGTTCCCGCCGGCGACTGAGGTCACCCCGATTCGGCCCACGCCCGGTGCTTGGACGGCCCTCACGGCCCAAGCAGGACGTCGAGGTGCCCCGCGCCCGGTGATCGTCGGCTCCGAGACTGCGCGACGAAGGCAAGTCGTCGTGGCCGCGGATGGACTGTGGCGTTGGGCGTTTCGTGGGGGAAGCAGCGAGCAGGGCTATCGGTCATGGGTCGCGGCAGCTCTGACCTGGCTGTTGAGTGGCGCCGACACGGCACGAGGACCGGCCAAGCCCGTGCGTCCCGTGGTCCAACACAGTCGCCCAGTGGTCTTTCGCTCGAGTATGGGTCGCCCGACAGAGTCACTCACCGTCGAGTGGAGCGGCATGTCGGTTACCCGTACGGATACGCTCCGTTTTGACGGTGCGGGGGAGGCCCAGGTGTGGCTTCCATCAGGCGAGTACCGGTACCGTCTGTCGGCTGGAGGCCAGGAGGGCCTGATCGGAGTGGAGCAGTACTCGGACGAATGGGCGGTCCGCCCGGCGATGCTCAGCACCCGCGATGCCACCGCGGCGGAGCGAGCCGGTCACGTCTCTGCCCGGGAGCTCTGGTGGCTGTTCGGTCTCTGCGTGCTGGGGTTGGCGGGGGAGTGGACTGTCCGCCGAAGGATGGGCCTCCGATGACGGCGGAGCGACTCGGCGCGTCCACCAAGCGGAGCGTGTGGTCGCGGATCAAACGCCTCGCGCTGACTGATGTGGGCGCCATCGTCCGGCGGCTGAACGCCGAGGACCTCGAGGCCATCGAGCGGATCTTGATCGAGGCGGACTTCGGGGTACCGGCGACCTTGGACCTGACGGAGGCGCTGGAGGACGAAGTGCGCCGGGGGAAGGCCAAAACGGAGGCCGATCTCAAGGCGTCGCTGCGACGCCGGCTCATCGACCTGCTGGCGAGCGATGGCGACCCCGGTCGGATCGCGACCGCGCCGGCTGGCGTACCCACGATCCTCCTGCTGGTGGGGGTGAACGGGGTTGGGAAGACGACCACCTTGGCCAAGCTGGCGGCAAGGCTAATGCAGGAAGGCCGCCGGGTCGTGCTCGCGGCCGCAGACACCTACCGTGCAGGGGCCATTGCCCAGCTCGAGGCATGGGCCGAGCGACTCGGTGTGGACTGCGTGTCGGGCGCACCCGGAGGTGACCCGGCTGCAGTCGCGTTCGACGCCATCGATGCGGCCGCGGCACGGGGAACGGACGCCGTCTTGATAGACACGGCCGGCCGGCTCCATACGCAAGACGACTTGATGGAAGAACTTCGCAAGGTCACTCGGGTGGTGGCACGACGCGCGGAAGGAGCCCCGCATGAGACACTCCTGGTATTGGACGGCACCGTGGGTCAGAATGCGGTGCAGCAAGGGAAGATGTTTCGGGAGGCGGTGGCGCCGACGGGGCTCATCGTGACCAAGTTGGATGGAACCGCGCGGGGCGGGGCGGTGGTGGCGCTCAGGCGCGAGTTGGATCTCCCGGTCCGCTTCGTGGGGCTTGGTGAAGGGTTAGACGATTTCGAGGCGTTCGATCCGGCACGTTTTGCTGATCTCCTGCTTGCGGAGGGGTGACGGGCGTGACCGTCCGGCTCGACACCAGCGTCCAGTTTCTCAAGGGTATCGGCGCGCGCCGAGCGGAGGCGTTCACTCGTCTCGGCATCAGAACGGTGCGTGACTTGTTGTGGCACCTTCCCCATCGCTATGTCGACGCTTCCACCGTGACCCCTCTCGCTCGGGCACGCGTAGGGGATGACGTCGCGTGTGTTGGCCGCGTTGTTGATACCGGTGTTCAACCCACCCGGCGCGGGCTCCGAATCTTTCGGGCCGTTTTGCGGGACGACTCCGGGGTGCTGGAATGTGCGTGGCCGGGTCAAGCCTTTCTCGATCGAACGATTCACGTCGGACAACTCCTCCTCGTTGCTGGTCCCGTCCGCTTCTATCACGGCCGCCAAATGGCACCGCGCGAGTTCGTGATCCTCGGCGATGCCGACGGCGAAGACGAACCGGCTGGCACCGACGCAGGGAAAGTGCTCCCAGTCTACCCCGCGACCGAGGGCCTGAGCCACAAGATCATCCGCGGCCTGATCGACCGGCACCTTGAAACGCTGCTGGGCCTCACCCGGGACCATATGCCGGAGCCGCAGCGGCTCCGGCTGGGGTTGCCAGCCCTCGACGACGCGTTGCGAGCGGTGCACCGGCCCCACTCGGTCGACCAGGCGGAACAAGGCAGACGCCGACTCGCCTTCGATGAGCTCTTTGATCTGCAGTTGATGCTGGTGCGGGCTCGCGCGCTTGCCAAACGCGCCCGAGGTGGCGTGGCGTTCGAGATCCGTCGAGAACTGACGTCACGGTTGAAGGACGCGCTGCCCTTCACGCTCACGGCGGATCAGCGGCAGGCGATCCGTGAGATCACGGCGGACATGATAGCGCCGGAGCGGATGCACCGCCTGCTCATGGGGGACGTCGGAACGGGGAAGACAGTCGTCGCGTTATTCGCCATGCTGCTCGCGGTCGAAAACGACTATCAGGCGGCCCTGATGGCGCCCACGGAACTCCTGGCCGAGCAACATGGACGGACCCTCGAAACTCTCTTGGCTCCGCTGGGCATCACTCCTGAACTCCTCCTCGGCCGACAGACTGCGCGCGAGAAGTCCGAGGCGCGGAGCCGGCTGGCCGATGGACGCTCCCGCATCATCGTGGGAACGCACGCCCTCCTGCAGGAGACGGTGTCCTTTCACCGTCTGGGCTTGGTGGTCATCGACGAGCAACACCGCTTCGGTGTAGAGCAGCGGGCAACTCTGATCGGCAAGGGCGACACACCGGATGTGTTGCTGCTCTCCGCCACCCCGATTCCACGTTCGTTGGCGCTCACCCTGTATGGCGATCTAGATATTTCGACCCTGCGGGAACGCCCCCCAGGCCGGGGCGAGGTCCGCACGGCAATCCGGACTGGCGCCCATCGGGACCGGGTCCTCGAATTTGTTCGAGACAGCTGCCGCGCCGGTCGGCAGGTATACATCGTCTTGCCGGTGATAGAAGAATCGGAGCGTGCCGACTTGAGGGCCGCGACCACCATGGCGCAGCGCCTGGGTGCGCGCTGGCCCGATCTGCGGATCGGCCTGGTCCACGGCCGGATGAAGGCGGATGAACGAGATCAAATCATGCGTGGCTTTCGCAACGGGGACGTCGATGTTCTCGTGGCGACAACCGTGATCGAAGTCGGCATCGATGTCCCCAACGCCACGGTCATGGTGGTGGAGCACCCGGAGCGCTTCGGCCTTGCCCAACTACATCAGCTGCGAGGGCGGGTTGGGCGTGGTGCGGAGGAAAGCCACTCGATCCTGCTGGTCGAGGACCGCGTGCTTCCTCGTCTCGAGGCCTTCGCGGCGACCACCGACGGCTTTAAGGTCGCCGAGCTCGATCTGGCAGAGCGGGGCATGGGAGACCTGATCGGGGCGCGGCAATCCGGGGGCTTCGACCTCCGACAGGCGCGCCTTCCCCAGGATGCCGATCTCCTCTCGCAGGCGAGGGCGCTCGCGTCCGAAGTGATCCAAGCGGATCCCGGCCTCGAGCAGCCCGAAGGCCGTGCGATGCGACAGCGCGCCTTGGCGCGCTATCCCAAGGCGATGGAGCTCTTTCGGGTCGGGTGAAGCGAAGACTCGACTAGAACCGGACTTCGAACCCCAGCCCGATGCCGTGCGAGAACTCCTGCACGATGGGGGCAAACGGCTCGTTCTCGGGCGGGGAGTCCTGTGAACGGGTCAGCTCCCAGATGAACAAGGCCGTGGCGCCGAGCAGGGCGGCTTCACCGGCGATGAGCCACCGCTCGGCCCGATCATCGAGTCGAAGAGTCTCCTGGAACAACCCCTCGGTCACCGGATCGACATAGGTGCCTGCGCCATCGACTTCGCATCGCGCGTTGTGGGGGGTTTCGCATCGCGCCTCGATCAGATCGAACGCGCGGTTGGCGTCGGTGTGGGCGTCGGCGGCAAGCAGGTTGAGGCCCACCGACGCGGCAAGCACCGCCCATTTGCCGTACTTGACGAGGGGGGGAGATCCTTGCGCGGCCACCATGGTGGGGGTAGCGGCAAGGAGGAACGGGAGCAGCAGGAGTAAGATTCGTTTCATTCTTGTTGGTACCGAGAGATATCCCCCCGGCCGCCGATCGCGAGAATCCCGTCTGAGAGCACCACGGGAGACATCCGGACCGGCTGCCACACTGGGAGGCGCCATGCCTCGAGACCTGCGTCATCGATGGCGCGGATGACGCCATCGGCTCCACCCACCAACACCCATTGGCGGAATCGCACCGGCGGCGCAGTCACCGGCCAGTGAAGGGCGGCGATCACCATGGCACGCGGGTCCGGCCCGAGGACAACCCGGTAGAGCGTGCCACTCCGGCTGACGACATAGGCGGTGTCGCCATACACAGCAGGCCGCTCGAGGATCGCCGCGTCGAGCTTCAGGCTCCAGGCCGTTTCCAGTTCACTGGAGGTGAGACCGACCAACAGCGAATCCGTGGTCCCCGCCACCAGAAGGGTGCCGCTTCGGGCCCAGCCTCCCACGATCGCCCCGGGGGAACCTATTCTCTTGAGCACCTGGCCCTCTCGGGCGGTGAGCGACATGATCGAGTCGGTCGTCGCGATGACGACAGTGTCGGGTCCGATTCTGACGGCGGTCGTACGGGCGTGTCCCACTCGGCGCTCCCACGCGACCGTGCCGGTGCTGGACTCGAGGCCGAAGAGTCTTCCGCGATGGGTTGCGACGAGGATGCGGCCATTCTCCAAGGTGATTGGTGCGCTCGGCTTGCCGACGTCCCGTTCCCAGAGCTGCTCCCCATCGACAATGCTGAGCGCGACCACTCGACTGTTTGGGCGATCGGTTACCGCGAATAGCGTGTCGCCGGAACGCACCACCCCACCAAACACGGAGCCCGGGAGCCGCTTGCTCCATCGCTCCGCGCCGGTGGTCAGATCAATCGCATACACGCGGCGGTCGGCGTCGCCCACGTAAATGGTCGAGTCTCGGAGTGCCACGGCACCGGAGGCCCCGCGGCCGACGCTGGCACTCCAGCGTTGGGCTAACGGGATGGCCTCGACGCCCTCCGGCAGCACTTGGAGTTGTGGCCGATAGCTGAGACACGCCGCGTTGACGAGGCCCAGCAGCGCGGCTAGACTCAAGCCGCCGCCGAACCATCTCACTTTTCGCATGAGCGCTGCATGTCTGCAGTCCGTATCAACGAGTTGTCCTCACACGTAGGCGAATCCGTCACGATTCACGGGTGGGTCGTGACAACCCGGTCCAGCGGCAAGATAGCCTTCCTCGTCATGCGCGATGGCTTCGGCTACCTCCAGGCCGTGTTCTCTCGCCAGGAGGTCGGCGACGAGACGTGGGAGGCGTTCCAGTCCCTGAACCAGGAGACGTCACTTACCGTGACTGGGGTGGTCCGGTCGGACGCGCGAGCCCCAGGCGGGTTCGAACTCACTGCCGATGGGCTCACGGTTCTGGGCCCGAGCGTGGATTATCCCATCACCCCTAAAGAACATGGGACGACTTACCTCTTTGAACATAGACACCTGTGGCTTCGAAGTCGCCGGCAAGTCGCCATTGCGCGGGTCCGCAACGAAGTCATCCACGCCATCCGCGACTTTTTCTATGAGCGAGACTTCACCCTCGTCGATACGCCAATCCTGACTGGTGCGATCGGGGAAGACGCCGGAAATCTATTCGCCACCGAGTACTTCGATCTGGGGCAGGCGTACCT
>JABDII010000547.1 GCA_013003805.1 Gemmatimonadales bacterium | reverse complement strand
CCCACCGAGATCGGCGGGATCGTTGCGGTGGCGGATATTCTACGCTACGGCGAATGGTCAGGCAACCAGGGCGCCGGCCCCAGACGCAATCGATGCGTGGTGTCAGTCGTGATGGTCGGCCGGCCTCAAGTCTTCGGCGCCGGGCAACATCCCGATGAGACGGGCGGGATCGTGAATCAGCACCGGGAGATGCTGGGGGCAAATCGACAGACGGGCGCCGCGATAGTCGAGAGGAATCAATGGGGTCTCTTCAGCGCCCCGGTGACACGCCAGACACGTGTTCGAGGCCGGATCGTCGCTCATGAAATGCTCCGCAGAGTGGCAGGAACGGGGGAATCGAGGTCGCTAGGCGGCGGTCGATTGAAGTTGGACCATTGCATCCCGGTATTCACTTTCAAGGCTTTCGTAGATGCCGGCCCACGATCTCACGCCGGCCGTTTCGAGAGCACCCTTTGCCAGCTGCTGACGCAGTGCCGAGTCGTGGAGCAGTCGATCCAATCCAGCGAGCATCGCGTCTGAGCTGTCGGGCGCAACCAACCACGCGTTCTTCCCGTGGACCGCGAACTCGAGCACGCCACCGTCGGCCGTCACCACAGAGGGCAAGCCGCTTCCCATCGCTTCGAGTAAGACGTTCCCGAAGGTCTCGGTGGACGACGGGAACACGAACAGGTCGGCCGACGCATAGGCCTCAGCCAGCTCTCTCCCCTGCTTGAGCCCGGCCAGGCGGACCCCGGGCATGTCGCGACGGCGGATCTCTTCCTGTAGCGGGCCGTGTCCCACGAGGACCAGCTGGGCACCCTCTCGCCGAATGCCCAAGAGCTCCCAGGCCTCGAGCAGGAGGTCCAAGTTCTTTTCCTTGGCGATCCGGCCTATATAGGTCACCAGTAGATCATCCGGACCAACGCCCATTGACCGGCGGTAGGCTTCGCTCCGGAACTTGGGATGGAATTCCGCCGAGTCGATGCCCCTGCTCCAGATGCCGGTATGCAGCACACCGCGACTGTGGAGGTGTTGCTCGTACAGCTTACTGGGACAAAGAACTCGCGCCGCGTGACCATAGAACCAACGGAGGTATGGCCACGCGGCCCGACCAGCCCACTCCATGCCGTAGCGTGAGGCGTACTTCTCGTAATCCGTATGGGCGGAGGCGACGACGGGCAGAGCGAGCTCCCGAGCGACCTTGAGGCCGATGATCCCCATGGAAACCTCCGTGGCGACATGGACCACATCCGGGCCGAAGGCCCGCGCATCGCGCAACACCTCGCGCCGCCGCGGGAAGGCCCATTGGATGTCCGGATAGAGGAAGAGGGGCATGCTCGGTGAACGATGGACCTCGGGGCGGTCGGCATCTCCCTCGGGCAGGGGGTAGGACGCCGTGTACACCCGAACCTGGTGACCTCGGGCTTGCAGGGCCTCGGTGAGCCGGAGCAAGGTCACCCCGACCCCACTCACCATCGGCCAATAAACTTCGGAGAAGACCGCAACTCGCACAAGCAGGCTCCTTCAGCCGGACCAGCAGGCCGGCACCTATAGCCTAGACCGGACACGGACCGTGAACAAGCGACTGACGTAAGTCCCGTTCACTGGGGCGGCTGGATTCGAACCAGCAACCTTCCGGGTAACAGCCGGGCGCTCTGCCAGTTGAGCTACACCCCAATAACAGGTCCTCCATATAAGGTAGCTGGTGGCAGTTGATCCCTGGTAGAACAGCGATAGGATGATGGTACGGGAATACTGGGCAATCCCATCCAGAGCCGAGTCTATGCGTGACATTCGTCAAGACATGGAGCGATTCATGGCGTCCGGTCAGCCGTTTGGCCGAGCCGTTGTCACCACCGTGTGGGGTTCGGCTCCCCGGCCGGCCGGTGCATGCCTCTTAGCCGATCTCGGGGGCACGATCGCAGGATCGGTCTCGGGCGGTTGCGTCGAAACGGCGGCTGCCAGCGAGATTGCCCAGGCCATCGACGCGGGATGTCCTCGACTCGTGGAATTCGGGGTCACGAACGAGCGCGCTTGGGAGGTCGGGCTCGCATGCGGGGGAACGATTCGGCTCCTGATCGAACCCGTCGTGCGTGAGGAGATCATGCGGGCAGCGGGGGGTCCGGGAGGAGTGGTCGTGGCGACCGTACTCGAGAGCCCGGCCGGCATAGGGGCTGCACTCATCGTAGACGACACCGGCCTCGTGGCCGGACCCCTACCGCCGGTGGGTGCGAATGTCGGCACATCCGACGGTGGTGGAGCCCTGCTCGGTGAGCTCCACTCGGAGATCGCGAGCGAGGCGCTCGATGCGCTTGCGCGAGCGGCGAGCGCGACCGCGGCATACGCCACATCCGCTGGAGACTCGGTCGTCATGTTCTTCGAAGTGTATCCGCGGGAGCCCAAGCTGGTGATCTTCGGTGGGGTGCACATTGCCGCGGCTCTCGTTCCGATGGCTCGAATGCTCGGTTATCGGACCATTGTCGCTGATGGTCGGGAGGCGTTTTTGACCCGGGACAGGTTTCCCGATGCCGATGAATTGATCCTGGGATGGCCTGAGGCAGCGTTCGCTCAGGCAGAGTTGGATTCCGCGACTTCCGTCTGCGTGCTCACCCACGCTCCCAAGTTCGACGATCCTGCACTCCTGATTGCGTTGCGATCTCCGGCGGCCTACGTCGGAGCCATTGGATCGCGCAAGACCCAGCAAGCACGACGACAACGCTTGAAAGCCGCCGGGCTCTCCGACCATGAACTGGACCGCCTGCATGGGCCCATCGGATTGGACCTCGGAGGAAGAGAGCCAGCCGAAATCGCGCTGGCCGTTCTCGGGGAAATCATTGCACTTCGACACGGGAAGGGCGGCCCTCGAAGAACCGAGGTCTCCTGATACCAGGGGCTCTCGTGCCAGCCCGGTTGGCCATTACGTCGGCCGCTCGGCTTCGTAGCGCGCCGTTCCAACCCGCGCTAGACTATGCAGTACGACCGCTGTGCCTGCCGGCCCCGGAAAACTCCGGTGAATGTTCTGCAGGCTGTCACCCAGGTAAGGGGCGCGAGAACGCTGATGATCCACCATTTGAGAGTTGCCATCTTTCTCGCCATGGTCCCGTTCATCCTCTCATGTGAGGCGCCCCCGTCCTATGACGTCATCATCCGCGGTGGCACTGTCTACGAC
>JABDII010000533.1 GCA_013003805.1 Gemmatimonadales bacterium | reverse complement strand
TCAATGTCGACCCCGGCGAGCCACCCTGCGAGGGTCGGTGTATCGTGGGTGCCGATGAGCGCTACGTCGTCACCGGTCGGCGGCTCGGGGATCTCAATCGAGTCCACGGCTTCGAACTCGGCCAGGTACATGCCCCAGATCCGGTGACGCGGCAGCGCTTCGTCGATCTCCGGGGGCACAGTGCCGAGGTTCTCGCCCACCACCTCGCACCGGTTCCGGTGCGACTCCAGGGTCATGACCGCAAAGAGCTCCTGGGCGGGATACGACACGTAGGTTCCTTCGTGGCGGCCGGCGCCGTGCGGAATCCAGTAGAGCCGGGTGACGGCCATGACGTGGTCGACCCGCAGCACACCCGACAGGGCCGCCTGATGGGCGATGCCGGCGGCAAAGTAGCCGTGTCCCTCCGTGCGTGACGCCTCCGGGTGCACCGGCGCGAACCCCCAGTCTTGTCCGCTGGGAAAGCCCCGGTCGGGGGGAGCCCCCACAGACATCCCATCGGCGAACAATGCTTGGCGAGACCACGGATCGTACCCTTCAGGGTGGACGCCCACGGCCAAGTCCAGGCCCAGGCGGACGCCGGCTCGGTCGAGTCGCTGACGGAGGTCGCCGAGCTGGTCGCGCGCGCGCGTCTGGGCGACGAGGTGGAATCGCTCCTCATCGGGATCGACGTGTGCGGGATCCAGTCTGCCGGCCCGGGGGCCCTCGGGCCACTCCCGCCAGGTGCGACCGAGCTTGGCCTGCGCACCGCGGAACTGTGCGTACCGAACCAGCTCGTCGTCGAGCAAGCCCGGCTCGGGGGCCGGCAACCCGTCGAGGGCAGCCCGCACTTCTGCATTTGCCAGGGTCACGTCCAACAGACCGGTCAGCTCGGCTGCTCGGTGGGCGTCGCCGAGATCCAGCGCCAGCTCGGACCAGAACAGCCGACTCACCGGCGAGTAGGGGCTGGGCTCGGTGGGTGGCTCGTTGAACGTTGGGAGCAGCGGCAACATCGTGACGAGGTTGCCGCCGTGGGAGCCCACCCAGCGACAGAAGTCTTCGAGGTCGCGGAGATCGCCGAACGAGCGACTGCGAGCCGACCGCAACGCCGCCAGATGGGTCCCCAACCCCCAGCTCCGTCCCGAGTCGGCGTGCCGAAACGCGCGCTCCGGCGCGGCGATGACCGTGCTCGTTTCAGTGGTGCCCGAGGTCTCGACAGTGAGGTTGTGGTAGCCGAAGGGCAGAGGCTCTGCGGCCCGGAGTTTGCCGCCGACGCTCTGGAGTGAGAGGACCTCGCCGTCTTCGAGCAGCAGCTCTACGTGTGCCTTGGCGTCTTCCGAGATCGCGATTGGAGGGAGGGCCCCGTCCCAGGCGACGAGCACCGGCGGAAGGCGCCCGGACTTCTCGTCTTCCTGATGCGCGCGCAAGGCGTCGGCGGCGTCGCCTGGTCGAGCAACGGGAGCCCCGAGAGCGGCGCAGACCGGGAGTAGTGTCTCGGGCGCTACGACAACGGGCCTGCCCAGGCCGTCCGTGTAGCGAACATGGACGCCCATCGCCTGGGCGAGCGAGCGGAGAGCCCTCAGCTCATCCATGGTGGCGGCGCATGAAGATTCCCAAGAGTCTGGAGTTCGGGTCCTGCCTGGCATGGCGACCGCCGCCCCCAACGGGGTCGGCGATTACCCGGCGAAAAGCTAGGGCCGGCAGCCCCCTTCCGCCAGCGGACCCTGCGGGGGGGAGCGAGCCCCAGCGCGGGCGCCGGAAGGCCGGCATATATTGAAAAGCAAAGCGGCCCGCGCGCCCGCGGCTGTCGGGCGCAGAGATCGAGCGAAAGGAAGGCACGTGCATCGTAGATCGTGGATCCTCGTCTTCATGCTGTTGCTTGCGGGTTCCGCCTGTGGGGGCAGCCGCGCCGAGACACCTGGGCCGGACGACAACCCGGTCCTCGTTGTAGTGACAAACAACTATGCGCTCGCCATGGAGATCTCCGTGATCGGCGCCGGAACCACCCACCGGCTGGGAACGGTGGATCCGGGAACGTCCGGCCGGTTCACGGTCCCCCCTGGAATGATCGGCGGCGGCCCGCTCGAGTTCCGGGCTAACCCTCCCCCACGTGCCAACGAGCGGGTGCAGGCCCAGTCGGGCCGCATCCTAGTCGCTCCCGGTGCGATCGTGGATTTCGTGATCACGCCCAGGTTGTTCAACAGCACGGCCACGCTGAGACCATAGCCGCACCATCCGCGCGCGCTAGATCCGCGTCGTCACGTCGATAGCAACGGCCGACTCCGGTGGCAGGCTAAGCTGGACCGCGCCGCTGGCGTCCACCAGGATGGACGTGCCGGCGCACGCGGCGCCGGCGACCCCGCCGGTCAGCCGGTCGCAGTATGTCCCTGCCGGGAGGCCAGTGGCGATCGTAGCAGTCACAGCCGCACTTTCCCGGTTGATGGCCACGAACCCCCGGTCGCCCCGGGAGAAGGCGATGGCGTTGGCGCCGTTGTCCCACCAGTGGTTGATGTCGGTGCCCGCGACGACGCGGCGGAAGCGCACCATGCTCCGGATATACGGGTCGCGGTGCTCGCACACCCACTGGCCGACCGTAGCGGTCTCGAGGCTGGCCGCGCAGGCCACAGCGTTGGTATTCCCGCTGGCATCGGACGGCGGGCCCATCACATTCCCCAGCGGACAATCGAAGGCGTAGCTCGATAATATCGACGGGTAGCCGTAGGGCTGAGCCAGCATCCACACGTTTGCGACGCGGAAGGTGTCGCCGTCCCGGTAGCCGATGCCGCACTCGTGTTGCGTGTCATGATTCTGGAGGAACACCACGGCCTTGTCGGAGGGCAACAGGCCCCACGCCGTTTCGGAAAACCGGTTTCCGGGTGTGCCGTTCGGGTTGAGCTGGGCGATGTACTCGCCGCTCACGCCCCGGAACTTGTTGCCGACACCGACGAAGGTGAACTCAGTGATGTCGGCCGCGCCGCCCGAGCCGTACCCCTCTCCGAAGTAGTCGCGCGGCGACAGCGCCTCTCCCACTCCCCCCACGATCTCGAGGGACACGTACGGCGGCGGGCGTCCCTCGCCGGCCAGCGTCAGGTTAACGCGGGCGAGGATGTCGTCCAGCTCCACCTGCTGGATGTGCTTGGCCGCGTCGACGCGAAACCCCGCGACCCCCAACCTGGCATGCATCAGCAAGTAATCGGCGATCGTCTGCCGTACCGAAGCAAGTCCCGTGTTGAGGTCAGGCAGCGAGAACAGCTCGCAGTCCTGCACGTTGGCGGCGCTCTGATAGTCGGTTAGCGCGCAGGGCGAATGAAAGTCGGACGCCGTGTAGAGGCCTGGGTAGTCGTATTTCGTATAGGCGGTGCCGTTGCTCCCGACGCCGGGGCTCGGGAAGTTGGTCATGTGGTTGATGACCGCATCGACAATGATGTCGACCCCGGCCGCCCGGCAGCGGGCTACCATGTCGGTGAATTCGGCCCCGGTGCCGGAGCGGCTCCGCGCGATGCTGTAGCTCACCGGCTGGTAGCGTTGGCTCCAGGGATGGCCCGGGACGATGCTGTGTTCCTGCGGCGGCGAGACTTGCACCGCCGCAACGCCGGAGGGACCCAGCACGGTCTCACATTCGGCGGCAATGTCGGTCCAGGTCCACTCGAAGAGGTGCACCATCACATCGCCAGCCGCGGCGCGGCCACTGGGGCGGTACGTCGGAGCGAGCACCGGCCGACCGGCCGGGGGCCCCGACCCCGGAGGGGCCGGGGGCTCGTCGCTGCAGGCCACGGCGGCGAGGGCGAGCAGCCCGGCGGCGAGGCCGCGACGGAATCGCATCGGGTGGGTGCGGTGGTGCATGAAAGAGCCGTAGCTCCGCCGCGCGAGCGACGGAGCTACGGATAGGTTCAAGGTGCTGACGCCGAGCTTAGTAGCCCGGATTCTGCGTCAGGTTCGGGTTGGCCACCAGCTCCGTCGCGGGCAGCGGGTACAGATCCCGGAACGGTTCGGTCGACGTGCCGGGCTCTACCCCACCCTTCCACGCCCAGAGGTAGCTGCCGCCCGTGAACCGGCCGTAACGGATGAGGTCGGGACGGCGGTGGGCCTCCCACAGCAACTCACGCCCTCGCTCGTCCAAGATGAAGTCGAGCGTGAGCTGGGGATCGGTGATGTCGCCGCTGTTGTCCCCGTAGGCGCGCTGCCGTAGCGCGTTCACGTAGGTCAGCGCCTGCGCCCGGGAGCCACCACCACCACGCAACACGGCCTCGGCGTAGATCAGGTAGGCATCGGCCAGGCGGAACATCGGGAAGTCCGTGTCCACGTGGGTCGGGTGGGACCCAGAGCCGCCGCTCGAGGTCATGTTGGAGAACTTGGGCGCTGGGATCCCCGCAAAGAAGTCGCCGATTGCACTGATCGCGACTGTCTGACCGTCCGCGGGGTTGTCGAAGAAGAACGACGCCCGCCCGTCCCCGGCGGCATAGCGGTTGTAGGCCTCCGGCTTCATGCGCAGCCCCCACCAGCAGCCGTCGATGCCATAGGCGGCAGGGTCCATGTTCCCACCACACGAGGCGTGGACCAGGAAGGTCCCGCCGCCCCACGTCCTGGTGCTCACGCCGTCCTGAATGATAGGGAAGATGATCTCCGGCGAGGTGTGGTTGTCGGCCAGGAACATGCGCCGGTAATTGGGATCCAGCGTATAGGGGCCCGCGATGGCTGCCTGTGCCGCGCCTAGTGCTTCGGCATACCGCGGGGTGCCGGTGTAGACCTCCGCGTTCAGGTAGACGTGCGCGAGCAGCATGGACGCAGCGTGGGGCGTGGCCCGGCCGTAGCTGGTCCCACCGGACGGGGGCAGCGCGCTCTGGACCTCGGTCAGCTCGCTCACGATGTAGTCAAAGATTTCGGACCGGGTGGCCTGTTGGGGCGGTGTTGCGCCGAGAGCATCGGCTTCGGTCACGAGCGGGATGTTGCCGAACATATCGATCCCGTGCCAGTAGCTAAGCGCGCGAAGGAACCGCGCCTCGGCCCGGAAGGTCTGGATCTCGGCCCGAAGCGAGCTCGTGACCCCCCGCTCCGACAGCTTAGCATCGGTCGTCTGGCGCAGGAACTCGTTCGCCAGGCCGACCTGGAAGTAGATCCGGTAGTACATCGACACGACGAACGTGTTGGTCGCGGCCCAGAGCTGGGTGTTCAACTCCGGGAGCCCAACGTCGCCCCAGCCGATCACCGCCTCGTCGCTCGGCAGCTCCTGCGCTTCCCACAAGATGCGCAGGTACTGCGAGAAGCCCTCGTCGATGCCCGAGATGTCCGGTTGCCCGGCCGGGCCCTGTTGCCCGCTCACGGCGAGCCCCGCGTAGATCTTCGCGAGGAAGGCTCGGTACGAACCCGGATCGCTGAAGATATTGGCCTCGGTAATGGTGCTCTTCGGCTCCACAACCGTGTCCGTGCAGCCTGCCAGGCCCATGACCAGGAGGGCGCCGGCGATGGTGAGCACCTTGCGCGTGCTGCGATTCATGTCTTCGTCCTTTCTGAAATGCTCGATTCCATGGTCACGCGCTCAGAATCGGAGGCTCAGGCCGCCGGTGACGGTGCGCGAGCGGGGATAGATGTTGTTGTCTATGCCGTTCAGTCCAGCGGTCGGATCCACGCCGCTGTAGCCGGTTAAGGTAAAGACGTTCTGCACGGAGGCGAAGGCACGCGCCGACTGGCCGCTCAGGTTGAACGAGTATCCGAGCTGCAGGTTGTCCATCCGCAGGAAGGACGCGTCCTCCACGTAGTAATCCGAGAAGTACTGCGGCGTCTCGAACCCGGTCTCGAGGACCGAGTCGTGTAGGTTGAAGGGCGCGCCTCGCCCAACCTCCGAGTAGGTACCCAGGTTCGACGCCACGTTGTTGTAGACGTAGTTCCCCAGGTAGGCCCGGAGGGTGAAGCTGAGGTCGAAGGCCTTGTAAGCAAAGTACGACGACTGCCCGAAGATCCATTTCGGCGCCGGATCTTCAAACGGCCGACGGTCGTCGACGTTGATCACGCCATCGTTGTTCTGGTCCACGTACAGATCCTGTTCATTGATCGTGCCGTCGTTGTTCTCGTCGGAATGGATCGGCTTGCCGCTCGCGTCCAGTTTGTGCTCCCAGACAAAGAACGAGTTGATCGGCACGCCAGGAGTGTGAGTCTGGATGGTAGTGCCCACGCCACCGGCGATGCCACCGACCAGGATCTGATCCGCTTCGCCAAGGATCGGGTTGATGGTGAGCAGCTCGTTGCTGTTCCGGGCGGCAGTCACGTTGGCGGTCCAGCTCAGGCCGTCCGGTCCGCCCTCGAGGATCCGGGCGCCGAGGCTGAACTCGAGGCCGCGGTTCTTCATGCTGCCGATGTTTGTGGTAACGAAGTTCGACAGATTGGTGCCAGCCGCAACGGGCACCGTGAAGATGAGGTCGGTAGTCTTCTTGTCGTACCAGTCGATGGCGCCGCTGAAGCGGTGGTTCGAGAACCCGAAATCGAGGCCGACGTTGACCGACCGGGTCGCTTCCCACTTGATGTTCGGGTCCACCGCGCTCGGCCGGATCGTGCTGACGAACTCGCCGTCGAACCAGTATTGCGACTGCGCGTCACCCACGAGATAGGAGATGTACTGCTGGTAGTTGGCGAACGCTTGATTGCCGGTCCGGGCCCACGAACCCCTGAGCTTCAGGTCCGTCAATCCGGTGAGACCCCGCATGAACGGCTCCTCGGAAAGGCGCCACGCGAGGGCCACCGAAGGGAAAGTCCCCCACTCGTTGCCTGGCCCGAAGCGTGAGGAACCGTCACGCCGGAGGCTCGCCGCCAGCAGATAGCGGTCATCAACGTTGTAGTTGACCCGCCCGAAGAAGGAAATCAGCTTGCTGTCCTGTACGTCCAGGAAACTCTGGGTCGTCCGCGCCGAGGGGATGCCATCGGGGCCCAGGAGATCGGTGCTGAGGCCCTCGAGCTCGGTCCTCGCAAATTCAGCATTGGACTCCGAGTAGGAATAGCCGGCCGTGAAACCGAGCGTGCCCGGTCCGACGCTGCGGGGCACCACGTAGTTGAGATACCCGTCCAGGACCGTGTTGACCTGACTCGGAGTCTCTCGACGAAACTGGCCGCCGCTGCCGGTCTTAGTCTGGCCGTGCAGGACGCTCGGGGTGAAGTTCTCCCGCTCGGCCTTGATCACGTCGTAGCCGAGGCTGACGTGAGCCAGCAACCCGTCAATGAAGGGCACGGCGTATTCGGCCGATAGGTTGCCGATGCTGCGGAAGGTCGTGGCCCGCTCCGAGGCCAACTCCAGGATGGCCACCGGGTTGTCCGGCGACTGCAAGATGTTCCCGGGCCAGTCGTAGAACCCTGTCAGCGTGCTCCCGTCCGTGACCGGCTGCGTCGGCCCCATCTGGGCGGCGTTCGAGAGGACGCCTCCTGGCGTGAACTCGTCCTCCGCCCGCGAGCCCCTCACGTGGGCGCTCAGGCTCAGCTGGTCGTCGAGGAGCCGTTGGTTGTAGTTCAGCCCCAAGGAGATCCGCTGGGTGCCGGTGCCCTCAAGGATCCCGTTCTGGTCGAGGAAGTTACCCGACAGGCGATAGTCCATGCTTTCGCCCGCGCCCGAGACGGCGATGCTATGCTCCTGGCCAATCGCCTCAAACGGCTCACGGTCGATCGCGTTGAACCAGTCGGTGTTCGCGCCGCGTATCTGACCGGCGTTTTGGGGCGCGAATTGCTGCACGGCTGCCTCGAACTCTGCCGCGTTCAGCATCGAGGGCAGCCGGGTGATGAACGAGCTGGACACGGAGCCGGTATACTCGAACTGCGGCCGGTCCCGCCCGGTCTTGGTCGTGATGATCACGACGCCGTTGGCGGCATTCGCACCATAGATCGCCGCGGCCGAGGCGTCGCGAAGCACCGTCATGCTCTCGATGTCATCGGAGTTCAGGAAGTTGAGGGGATCGCGCCCGACGGAAATGCCGGAGCCGGAGCCGGTCCCCACCGGAACGCCGTCGATCACGAAGAGCGGATCACTGCTCGCGTTGATCGAGGTGGCGCCGCGAATCCGGATCGACGTGCTCCCACCCGGCTCGTTGTTCTCCAC
>JABDII010000525.1 GCA_013003805.1 Gemmatimonadales bacterium | reverse complement strand
ATCGTGAACTTCGGCTGCAGGAGGTGCTTAAAGGTGAGCCGCATCCCCTTGAGTGCCGCGCGGACGTAGCTCACTTGCTGCTCCGGACGCTTACAGACCTTGACCGTTAACGCCATTACGACTCCATGGCCTCGGACGTCACGCTGGGTGGCACAGGGCGCCGTTGCGGCGAGCTGCCCTCGATGACCAGGCCGCGATCGAGCAGGACAAACACGATGTAGCACAGCACCAGATTCAACGCGAAGAGCCACCATCCCATCGCCCGCGGATCGGTGACTCCCCAAACGCGCCCGATTAGATGAATGGCGATGGCGATCACCACGAAATAGACGGTGGCGACTTCGATAAGGAACTTCCAGCCGAGCGACATCAGCTGGTCGTAGCGGAACCGCGGGAGCGTCCAGCGGATCCACATGAAGAGGAAGACGAAGAACATCACCTTGACGACGAAGAAGCTTCCGGTGGCCAAGGTTTGGAGCAGCCCGCCCTGCTGATCCCATGCGGTGAAGGGGATGTCCCAGCCGCCCAGGAAGAGCGTCACCGTCATCGCCGAGACCGTGATCACGTTGGCGTACTCGGCGATGAAGAACATGGCGAACTTCATCGAGCTGTATTCGGTATGGAACCCCGCAATCAACTCCGATTCAGCCTCGGGCATGTCGAATGGCAGCCGGTTCGTCTCGGCCAGCCCGGAGACCACGAACAGGAAGAACGCGAGGAAGAGCGGCAACACGTACCAGAGCCCGCCTTGCTGATCGGCAATGACCGATGAAAAGGAGACGTTGCCTGCCAGCAGGAGAATAGGGATGACACTCAACCCGAGCGCCACTTCGTACGACACCATCTGCGCGCTGGCGCGGAGGCCGCCGAGGAGGCTGTACTTGCTGTTGGAGGACCACCCCGCAATGGCGATCCCATACACCCCCATCGAACTGATCGCCAAGACGAAGAGAAAGCCGACCGGGAGATCGGCCACAACCATGGGGGTCGAACCGGCGTGGACAAACCGGCCGAGCAGCGGGAGCGAAAAGTCGAAATCGAGCGGCAGTGGCGCGGCGAACGGAATGATGGCCGACATCAAGAGCGCGGGGACGAACGACATCGCCGGCGCAAGGAGGAAGAGGATCGGATTGGCCACCTTCGGCAGGGTCTCTTCCTTGACGAGGTTCTTGAGCCCATCGGCCGCCGGCTGCAGCAGGCCGCCGGGCCCCACGCGGTTCGGGCCGAGCCGGTTCTGGATCCAGGCCGAGACCTTGCGTTCCATCAACGTGAGAAGGGCCACCCAGATGAGCACGGCCACGAAGACCACCAACATCTTGGCGACGCTCAGAAGCAGGAATCCCTTGAGCTCCGGATTCACCGTCCTGCCCCCGCCGGAATGTCCCGGGTCACGGTTCGGCCTACGAACCCGATGTCCTGATATGTGAGCCCGGCCAAACTCGGGACGTGATCGCTCAACACGGCAAACGCTTCGTTCGCCGAACCCGGTGCTTCGGTTTGGTCCTCCGCGATGGCCAGTGCCTCTACCGCGATCCACCAGGCCGGACGCGCCATGCCCGGAGCCGACTTGGCTTGGAGGAAACGCTGCAGGCGGTGGTCATGATTGATGTAGGTCCCGTATTCTTCGGCCATGGTGGTGATCGGCAGCACCACGTCGGCCTGTTCGAGGCCGTCTCCCTCGAGGGTACTGAGCACCACGACGGCGCCCGCGTGCCGCACGGTATCCCACTCGGCCGCGGTCAGCGGTTCATCCACCAGTACCACCAGCGCCGCTTCCCGAGCCGCCGTGACGGCCTCATCCCACGCCGCCGTGTACCCCAACAGGGTGGCGCCTGCCAGGTTGGGCACGCGCTCTGCGCGGAGCGCCAGATGGGGGACGCCCCCGAGCGGTGCCTCCTCGCCCAGCGGGACCCTAATGGCCGCGGTGAGGTCAAACCGGTCAAGCATCCGGCGAAGATGTCCCAGCGATTCGGTGGAACCCCGGCCCGATGCCAGGAGGACCGCCGAGCCGCGCACCCCTTGGAGG
>JABDII010000466.1 GCA_013003805.1 Gemmatimonadales bacterium | reverse complement strand
ATTCGAGTCTCCGATGCGGTCGAGCAGTCTCCGGTGGAACGCCTCTCGGTCCCATGACACCCGCGGCACCGGCACGCGTGTTCATTTCGGTGGGCGAGCCGTCGGGCGATCTCCACGGCGCCAACGTGGTACGGGCTATTCTGAGACGCCGGCCCGACACCCGAATAGAGGCCATCGGAGGCCCACGCATGGCGCAGGCCGGGGCAAACGTCCTCTACCCCATCGAGGGCCTAGGTGCCTTGGGGTTTGCCGAAGTCGTGAGCCAGATTCCGGCCCACTATCGTTTGCTCCGTACGCTCCGTCGAGGCTTTGACGCTGAGCCGTACGACGTGGTCATCCCAATCGACTATCCCGGTTTCAATCTGCGGGTCGCGCAGTCGGCCAAACGCCGAGGAATGAAGGTCATGTATTACATCCCACCGGCGCTCTGGGCCTGGTGGAGCGGTCGCGCGAGACGGTTTGCCCGTGCGGTCGACCGCACGGCCGTCATCCTCCCGTTCGAGCAAGGCTTCTTCAGGCGATTGGGCATCGAAGCCGTCTACGTCGGACATCCCCTGCTCGATCGCGGGCCGATCCCCACCCAAGAGGAGGTCCGCACTTCGCTCGGCGTCGCCGACGATGCGCGCGTGCTAGGGATCTTCCCAGGGAGTCGGCCTCAGGAGGTGCGGCGCCACTGGCAAACGTTCCGAGACGCGGCCCTCGAGTTGCTCGCCGCGGGCCGCTGCGATCGCGTGCTGGTCGCGGGGACAGAAGGGGAGGACTATCCGGATCCGGGGGCCACCGAGGTGCTCCGCGATGCGCCCATACGCGTGCTCGCCGCGTCCGACGCCGTGATCGCGAAGTCCGGAACCACGACTCTGGAGGCGGCGCTCGCCGGCACGCCGATGGTGGTAGCGTACCGGACCCACCCCATCACCTACCGGATCGGCATGCGGGCGAAGAAAGTCCCATGGATCAGCCTGGTGAACTTGGTCGCCGAGCGCGAGATTGTCCCAGAGCTCCTGCAACACGGCGTATCCGCCGCCGCGCTGCGTGACGCGACCGGGCCGTTGCTCGACCGCCTGGACCCCCGGCGCAGAGCCCAGGTCGACGCGCTCGAAGAAGTGCGGCAGCGCCTGGGAGCGCCCGGCGCGTCGGACCGCGTGGCGGAGCTGATCGATGAACTCATCGGAGCATGAAGCTCCGCATCTCGCCATCGGTCGCGCAGGCAATTGGAGGCCCGCTCATCTCCGCCCTCGCGCGAACCTGGCGGGTGGAGACAGTGCACGAGGAACGCTGGCGGCCCCTGTACGAGGCCCGGCAACCTCATCTCTTCATGTGCTGGCACGAGTGTCTCCTCCCGTTACTCTGGCGCCACCGGCGCCAGTCGATCGTGATTGTGGTGAGCGAGGCTCGTGACGGGCAGTACCTGGCGGACTTCGCCGGCCGGTTAGGGTATCGGCTCGTGCGAGGCTCGAGCTCCCGGGGGGCGACTCGGGCACTCCTAGGTGCGGTCCGAGAATTGAAAGCGGGACGCGTAGTCGCATTCACGCCGGACGGTCCCCGGGGACCCAGACGAGAACTCAAGCCCGGGGTGGTCGCCGCAGCCCAGCGCGGCGGTGGCACGATCGTCCCCCTCCACGCGTCAACCGACCGAGCATGGCGGTTGCGCTCGTGGGACCGATTCGTGGTGCCGAAGCCCTTCGCGCGGGTCCGCGTCACCTACGGAGTCCCATTCACCGTGACGCCGGGGCAGGCGGGAATCGAGGCGGGATGTCGGGTAGCAAACGCCGCACTAGACGAGCTCACGAGGACGGCAGGATGGCACGACGAAGCCGACGTGATGCCCACCGGCTGATCCGGTGGCTATGGACCAGCCGGCGCGTCGACGCCCGGTTGGCCCGAGTGGCTCTACTTCCCGCTTCGGGTCTGTGGCGAGGTGTCATGGCGCTCAGGGCCGCAGCCTACCGTCGAGGGTGGGCTGTGGTGCAAGACCTGCCCCTCCCGTCGGTCGCGGTAGGGAATCTGACCGTCGGCGGCTCCGGCAAGACCCCCATCGCCATGTGGATTGCCCGCTACTACCTGTCTCGAGGCCTGGTCCCCGGAATCCTCTTGCGAGGCTATGGCGGCGACGAGACCCTAGTGCACCAGCGAAACCTTCCCGATGCCAAGGTGGTCGCCGATCCGGACCGCGCGGCAGGGGCTGAGCGAGCTCTGGCGCAAGGAGCCGCCGTGCTGGTGTTGGACGACGCCTTCCAGCGTCTCGACGTGCATCGTGACCTGAACATCGCCGTGCTAAGCGCCGAGACCCAGCGGGCGGTGCGGTGGCCGTTGCCGGCTGGCCCCTGGCGGGAGACTAGGCATGCCCTAGAGCGGGCCGATGCCGTCATCATCACCCGAAAACGGGCCTCGGCCGAGGCCGCGTTCAGTTTGGCCAAAGAGTTGCGTGGGAGCTTCCAAGGGCCTCTGGCCGTCGTGCATCTCGGCGTTCGGCGCCTGGAGGGGCTCTTGAGCGGGACTGGGCACCCCGCAAGCATTCTGGCCGGGAAACGGGTCGTCGCCGCGGCGGCCATTGCCGATCCGGGCTCTTTCGTGGCCCAGACCAAGGCCACGGGCGCTCAAGTCCAGGTTGCGACCTGGAAGGACCACCATCGTTTTGGCGTGGAGGACGTCGCCTGGCTGGCCCACGCGGCGCGCCGGGCGGACCACGTGGTCGTCACGGAGAAGGACGCGGTCAAGCTCCGCCCCATGTGGCCGGCCGATGCGCCGGAGCCACTGGTGGCGATGCTGGACTTGGAATGGGAACACGGCGCGGACGACATCCGCGCCGCCTTGGACGCCGTGGTAACTCCGGTCGAGCGGCTCTAACCTCAGCCTGAGGCCCAATTGCCTCACAGCAGCGGCACAACCGATTCTCGGCCGACTCAGACCGTCATCCATCGGGACAAGGATACGTTCCTGGGGGAGGACAACCCGTTCGAAGCCATGATGTCCCGCTTCGATCGCGCGGCCGAGCTCCTCAATCTCGATCCCGGCTTGTACAGTGTCCTCCGCCACCCCGAGAAACAGGTCATCGTCTCGGTCCCCGTCCTGCTTGACAACGGCGAGGTCCAGGTATTCACGGGCTATCGCGTCTTGTACAGCACAACGCGAGGGCCGGGCAAAGGCGGAATTCGCTTCGCCTCGAACGTGAGCCTGGAGGAGGTCAAGGCCCTAGCAGCTTGGATGACCTGGAAGTGCGCCTTGGTCAACATTCCCTTCGGAGGCTCGAAGGGCGGTGTGGTCTGTGATCCAAACTCACTCTCTAACGCCGAGCTCGAGCGGCTGACGCGACGGTACACCTCGTCGATTCTCGAGATCCTGGGGCCCGATTCGGATGTGCCCGCGCCGGACATCAACACCAACGAGCGTGTAATGGCGTGGATCATGGACACGTACTCCATGCACAAACGCCACACCGTAACGGCGGTGGTGACCGGGAAGCCGGTGGAGATGGGTGGCTCACGGGGCCGGCGGGAGGCAACGGGACGAGGCTGCACCATTGCAGCGCGCGAGGCGATGCGTCGCCGGGAGATGCCGATTCATGGCGCCCGGGTGGCGGTCCAGGGGTTCGGCAACGTCGGTTCCATCGCCGCCAAGCACCTGGAACGCGAGGGGTGCTCGATCATCAGCGTGAGCGACGTCTCGGGGGCGCTCTATGACGAGAACGGGCTCGACGTCGAGGATCTGCTCAGCTGGGTGCAGAACCACCGGTTCCTGAGCGGCTATCCCAAGGCGGACCCGATCGGCGAGCACGAGCTTTTGACGGCCGAGTGCGAGGTACTGGTGCCGGCTGCAATCGAAAACGTCATCACCAGCAAGAATGCCGCGGATATCCGTGCGAAGATCATCTGCGAGGGCGCCAACGGCCCGACGACTGCGAACGCGGACCGGATCCTCGATGAGCAGGGTGTCTACGTCGTTCCCGACATTCTGGCGAATGCCGGAGGGGCAACGGTCAGCTATTTCGAGTGGGTACAGGACCGGGGCGGGTACTTCTGGGATCTCGAGACGGTCAACCTCCGTCTCGAGCGTATCCTCGTCCAGGCCTTCGACGAAGTCGCGACGATGGCCGAGCGTCACAATGTCAACCTCCGGACCGCGGCGTATATGCTCTCCATCGAACGGGTCGCCGCGGTACATCGTCTGCGCGGCCTCTATGCCTGATGGAGATCGTGGTCGTCGCCGTTGGGCGCCTACGTCCCTACTACCGCGAGGCCGCTGACGACTACCAGCACCGGCTCGCCCGCTATGCTTCGGTGAGAGAAGTCAGCGTCCGCGAAGCCAGCCGTGCCCCCACCGTCGATGTCCAGCGCGCCCAGGAGGCGGACGCACTCCGCCGGAAGCTCCCCCCTCGACACACGCTCGTCGCCCTCTCGCGGGAGGGTGATGCATGGACCAGTCGCGACGTGGCCAGCCGTTTGGAGAGGTGGCTCGAGCAGGGAAAGGGACTGGCCTTCGCCCTCGGAGGTTCGTCCGGACTCGCACCGACCTTCTCCGATCAAGCCGCCTTTCGGTGGAGCCTCGGCCCGCTCACCCTCCCCCACGAACTGGCCCGAGTCATCGTCTATGAACAGTTGTACCGGGCGTTCACGATTCTCAGGGGAGAGAAGTATCACAAGGGGGGCTGACAGCGGAGACCTACCAATAGTCAACAGCTATCGGCTAACAGCTAACAGCTAACAGCTGACAGCATTAGCTTCGGATAGTCGATAGTCGATAGCCGATAGCCGATAGCATCTAGACTTCCAGCGATCCCAAGTCAGGCTCCCATGACCGAATGGTTCGAGGAGTGGTTTGGCGAGACCTATCTCCACCTCTACCCGCATCGTGATGAAGCTGATGCGGCACGGCTGCTTGCCACCCTCCGCGACGTGGTTCCATGGCGTCCAGGCCTGCAAGTCCTGGACGTGGCGTGCGGGGCCGGGCGACACGCCCAGGCACTCGAAGAGTTCGGCGCGAGCCCGATCGGGTTGGATTTGTCCTGGACCCTGCTCACCCGGGCTCGGGAGGTCACCCAAGCCCCGTTGGTCCGGGCAGACATGCGGTGGCTTCCGATCCGCCCGGGGTCCATGGACCTGACGCTCAATCTTTTTACCAGCTTCGGTTACTTTGATTCGGATTCCGAGCACGATGACGCACTGCGACAGATGATCGATACCCTGCGAACGGGAGGCTGGTTTGCCATCGATTTCCTCAACGACAGCTTCGTCCGAGACACCCTGGTTGCTCGCGAGGAATCAGTGCTCGGCGGCCACCGGGTGCAGATCACGCGACATATCCCCTCCGACGGGCGCTTCGTGGTCAAGAACATTCACACCGATGACGAGCAGCACTTTCAGGAACGCGTCCGGCTCTTCTCGGCGGAACAGCTCGAGCAGATGCTGACCAGGCACGGGTTGGCGGTGCGTCACCGCTTTGGCGCCTACGATGGCGCTCCACTCGGCGCCGGAAGCCCTCGTGTCGTTCTGCTCGGTCAGCGGACATGACATTCCGAATCGTATCAACCGCGCTCGAGGCTGCGCCCACGACACCTGAGCCGCGTCCCGGCGGCTGGTCGGACGCGCTGCTCGAGGCGTGCCTCGCGAGGCCGGGTCTCGAACCCGCAATCGAGCGACTGCGCGACCCTAATGTGCTGGTGGTGACCTCCGGGCAGCAGCCCGGGCTCTTCACCGGGCCGCTCTATACCATCTATAAGGCACTCTCGGCCGGCGCCCTGGCAACGCGGCTCGAGGCCCGGTGGGAGACGCCCGTGGTCCCGGTATTCTGGGTGGCCGGGGACGACCACGATTTTGCAGAAGCCAATCACACGACGTGGCTCAGAGCGGACGGGAGCCTCTGCTCGGAGACGCTGCGCACGCGGCCGCCTGAAGCGCCGCTGACCCCGATGTACCGGGAGCCACTCGGCCCCGAAGTGCTCCAGTTGCTCGAGTCGCTCGCCGCGGACCTGGCGTCCCACCCCTTCGGCCAGACGACCATAGACTGGCTCGCGCAGCACTATCACCCCGAAAACACGTTCTCCGGGGCCTTCGGCAGTGCCCTGGCTGAGCTGCTCGCCCCATTCGGCGTGGTCTGCTTCGACAGTACTCATCCCGCGGTCAAACGAATGGCCGCAGGCACCATCGTCACGGCTGCGGGACTGGCCCGCGACCTGGACCGGGACTTGGCGGCGCGGGCTGGGGCGTTGGAGTCGGCTGGCATCCATCCGGGCGTGACCGTGGGCGAGGCAGCCTCGCTCATCATGCTCGAGGGAAGGCTCGGCCGGGACCGCCTGATGCTCGACGGGCAGAGTCTCGTGACCCGTCGCAGCCACGAGCGCTTCGATCTCGACCAACTCCAGGCCATCGCGGCGGAGGAGCCCCAGCGATTCTCGCCCAACGTCCTGCTTCGGCCCGTGGTCGAGAGCGCGCTCTTGCCGACCGTTGCCTACGTCGCCGGACCGGGTGAGCTCCGCTACCTCGAACTGACCCAGCCCATTTACCAACGACTGCGCCTGGTTCAGCAGACTGCGATCCCACGATGGTCGGGCATGGTCGTGCCGCGACGAGTAGACCGGGTACTGGAAAAGTTCGGGGCCGAATTGGATCAGCTGCTCGAGCCGGACCAGGCCCTCGAAGCTCGGGTTGTGCAGGGCCATATGCCCCCCGAGGCAGTCCAGGCCCTCGTGGCTCTGCGAGAGTCGATTGAGGCCGGCTACGACGCTATCCAGCGGGTGGGCATCCACATCGATCCGACGGTGGAAAAGCCGATCGCGCGGATCAGGAATCAAGCTCTCAAGGGGGTGGCGGATGCAGAGCACCGGCTGACGAGCCATCTCAAACGTCGCGAGAAGACCGAGTTGGCTCAGATCGAGCGGGCGCGCAGTGCTGTTTTCCCCCATGGCAAGCCCCAGGAGCGGGTGCTCGGTATCGCATCGCTACTCGCGCAGTACGGCCCAGAGCTCCTGGACCAGCTGGCCGGCGTGATCGGCGAGTGGTATGCCTCGGCCCTTGAAGGCGACCCCATTCCTTCGTAGACTCGATTGATATGATGTTCATCGGCCTCATCCTGTTTGTTGCTCTTCTCATCCCGATCATCGGGATCATCATTGATTCCCCGATCGGCCGGGCCATGGCCCGTCGTCTCGAGGGGCCGGAAATGGTCCCCACTGATGTGCAGATGCTGGCCAAGAAGGTCGATCTCCTCGAGGCCGAGGTCGACGACCTGAACAAGGCCGTGGAACAACTGAAGGATGAGAACGCCTTCCTGCAGAAACTGATCGGGGAACCGCCCGAACAGCGTACCCTTCCGCCCTCCGCGGGATCCTGACGCTCAGCGTTTCCCCCAAGCGTCCGGCGGCTCTGGTCGCCGCCGGAATCCTGCTCAGCAGAATCTTCGGGCTCGTCCGGCAACGAGCCTTCGCCCATTACCTGGGAAACAGCGACGCCGCCGACGCGTTCATGGCGGCGTTTCGCATTCCGAATCTCCTGCAGAATCTCTTCGGGGAAGGGGCCCTCTCGGCGTCGTTCATTCCCGTTTACGCGGGACAACTCGGCCGTCAGGACATCCGCGAGGCTGATCGCACCGCCAATGCGGTGCTGGCCCTGCTGGGGCTCGTGGTCGCCGTCGTCGTGCTCGCCGGCGTACTCGCAGCCCCGCTGCTCGTGAGCGCCATCGCGCCGGGATTTACCGGGGACAAGCGGACCCTCACCATTCAGCTGGTCCGCATCCTGTTCCCGGGGGCCGGCCTCTTGGTCGTGTCGGCGTGGTGTCTTGGGGTGCTCAATAGTCACCGCAAGTTCTTCATGTCATACGCGGCGCCGGTCGTGTGGAACGTGGCCGTCATCCTGGCGTTGGTCGTATGGGGGGGCGGGAGCCGCTCGCTCACCGCGGGCCCTCTCGCCACGGCGGCGGCGTGGGGCTCGGTGGTAGGCAGCGCGCTCCAAGTCGCCGTCCAGCTCCCGCAGGTGTTCCGTCTCCTGCGCCGACTCCGCCCGGTCTTCTCAACGGCAAGCGCAAGTGTCCAAACGGTGATCCGGAATTTTGTCCCGGCGTTCTTCAGCCGGGGTGTGGTTCAGATCAGCATCTTTGTGGACGAGCTGATCGCGACACTGCTTCCCGCCGGTGCGGTGGCCGCGATGGCCTACTCGCAGACACTTGCCATCCTGCCTGTGAGCCTGTTCGGACTGTCGGTGTCCGCCGCCGAGTTGCCGCAAATGTCGCGAGACGCTGCGCGAGGTGAGGAGGTCGACTCCCAATTGCGGCAGCGGCTCGATCGCGGGCTCCGCCAGATCGCCTTCTTCGTCGTGCCTTCGGCGGTTGCCTTTGCTACCTTGGGCCACGTGGTGGCCGGTGCCATCTACCAGACGGGCGAGTTCACCCGAACCGACACGCTCTACGTTTGGGGCATTCTCGCCGGCTCCGCCGTCGGACTTCTCGCCTCGACCCTGGGACGGCTGTACGCGTCTACCTACTACGCGCTCAAGGACACGCGCACGCCGCTGCGTTACGCCATGGTGCGTCTGGCCGGCACTGTCGGCCTGGGATTCCCCTTCGCGCTCCTCCTTCCCGGCCTGCTCGGTCTCGATCCGAAATGGGGTGCGGCGGGGCTTACCGTATCGGCAGGGATCGCCGGCTGGATCGAGTTCGTCCTGCTCCGGCGAACGATGAACCGCCGAATCGGACGTACCGGAATCTCGGCCGAGTTTCAGGCCCGGCTCTGGGCCGGTGCCGTCCTGGCCGCGATGGCTGCCTGGGCCATCCTCGCACTGGCCGGGGCTCGGCATCCGATACTGCTTGCCTTGGTCGCTCTCATTCCCTACGGCCTGGTATACTTCGGGGTCACCAGCATGCTGGGCGTCCCGGAAGCGAAGGCACTCTGGAGCCGGGAGCGTCCTCCCCGATAGTCCGAACCGAAGGTGTCGAGAACGGTGAGTCGTCCGATAGAGTCCGAGCGGTTCCAACGCAAAGTCGAGACGCTGCCCGATGGTCCAGGGGTGTACCTCTGGAAGGATCGGGACGGCACGGTGCTCTACGTCGGCAAGGCGAAGAGTCTGAGAAACCGGGTCAGGGCCTATCTCCACACGGACTTCGCACAGAATCCCATCGATCAGCGGCTGGGGGCATTGCTGGCCGACGTCGATACCATCGTCGTTCCAGACGAAGCTCAATCGCTCCTACTCGAAAACAACCTGATCAAGGAATTCAGGCCACGGTTTAACGTCCGCCTCAAGGACGACAAGAGTTACCCGTCCATCGTCGTCACCCGGGATGACCCGTATCCCCGTGTGCTCGTCACGCGGCGCCGCGACATCCCCAGGGCGCGCTACTTCGGACCCTACACCGATGTCGCAAACATGCGGCGCACCCTGACCCTGATCCGTCGCCTGTTCACGGTGCGGAGCTGCAGCGACGACATCCCGCGACAGATGCGCGAGCGACCCTGTCTGGACTACTACATAGGCAAGTGCAAGGCGCCATGCGTCGGCTGGCAATCCGAGGCGGACTACCGGGTCATGATCAATGAGGTCCTCGAGTTCTTGGACGGCAAGACACTCGACGTGCGGGGCCGGGTGCGGGACATGATGCACCGCGCCAGCGAGCAGCAGGACTATGAACGCGCGGCGACGCTTCGCGACACGCTCAAGTGGCTCGAACAAATCGACACCAACCAGGCCGTCGAGACAATTGGCACGGGCAGTGCTGATGTGGTTGGATATGCCCGCGATGGCGACGATGCGGTCGGGGTGTGGCTGCGGCTCCGCAAGGGCCGCGTGGTGTCCCGCGAGCATCGCTTCCTGGAAAACGTCGAAACAGAGGTTGACGCCGACGTGTTGAGCGCCTTTCTCGTGCGCTATTACTTGACGGCGGAAGACCGGGTACGGCGGCTCGTGGTCCCGCTTGTGCCGAGCGACCTCGAGAGCCTGGAGCGCTTGGCTCCGGAGACCCAGATTCGTTGCCCCCAGCGCGGCATTGCGCAGCGGTGGCTCGCCCTCGCGGAGCAGAACGCGCGACATCTCCTCGAGAGCCTGCGTATCGAATCCTTCGAAACGGACGAACGCGCTGCGGACCCGGTCTACGCGCTCGGCCGCGACCTCGGGCTCGAGCGCGTGCCGCGGAGCCTCGTCTGTATCGACATCTCGACCAACCAGGGGAGAGACACCGTCGGATCGTTGGTGTGGTTCGAGGCCGGCCGACCGAAGAAGAGCGAGTACCGCAAATTCAAGATCAAAGGCATCGGGCAGCAGGATGACTACGCCGCCATCCACGAAGTCGTCACCCGCTACCTCACGCGTCGCCGCGACGAGGGAAAGGCGCTCCCCGATCTGATGGTGATCGACGGCGGGAAGGGGCAGCTCGGTGCCGCGCGTGTGGCGGTCGACCAACTCGGACTCGAAGTCGCGCTCGCGAGCCTTGCCAAGCGTGAGGAAGAGGTCTTTCTACCCGAACGTGCCGAGGCACTGCATTTGTCGCGTCGCAGCGAGTCGCTCCGCCTGCTGCAGCGCGCCCGGGACGAGGCCCATCGCTTCGGGCTGGCCTACAGCAGGAAACGCCGGGCGCAACGCACTCTGACATCGGAATTGCTGGAGATCCCCGGCATCGGGCCCATGCGCCGGCGGCGACTCCTCGAGCGCTTCGGCAGCCTGGCCGGGATCAGGTCAGCGACGGTGGAGGAGATCGCGGCCTTGCCAGGATTCTCGCCCGGGAGTGCCGCGCGCCTGTTAGACCGGCTGAAGGCACTCTCCCGGTGACCGGCACGACACCGGACTGGGATTGGATCCTCGAGTGCTCCTCATGTGGGGAGACCGAAACGCCCGCGGGACTTCCCACGGTTTGCGCTTGCGGGCATCCCTGGCTGGTCCGCTACCCCGACCGCATGTGGCCCACCGAGGTCCGTGAGCGGCTCCTGGAGCGGCGCGGCCTCTGGCGGTTCCGCGAATTCCTGCCCGTTATGGAACGTGAGACCCCGATCACCCTCGGTGAGGGTGACACGCCGCTGCTGTTCCTGCGGCGCACCGGAGAACGCCTGGGGTTTCGCGACCTCTGGATGAAGGACGAGGCCGCGAACCCGACCGGCTCCTTCAAGGCCAGGGGGCTCTCCGCCGCCATCACCCGCGCGAGCCACGCCGGTGCCACATCTTTCACCCTCCCGACCGCCGGCAACGCCGGAGTCGCTGCTGCGGCCTATGGCGCGCGCGCTGGGGCCCGGGTCCGGGTCTTCGCCCCCCTGACCACACCACCGGCCATCCTCAACCAAATTGTCACGTTTGGGGCGGAACTCGTCCTCCTGGAAGGACATATAGGCGATTGCGGGCGGGCGGCGCGGGATTTCGCCGCAGAATCTAAGTCTTTTGATCTTAGTACCTTACGGGAACCATACCGGATAGAGGGCAAAAAGACCCTCGGTCTCGAACTTGCCCTACAGTTCGGTTGGACGCTGCCGGACGCCATCATTTACCCCACCGGGGGAGGCACCGGCCTCATCGGCATGTGGAAGGCCTTCCATGAGCTCGCTCGGGCGGGATGGGTCGAGCCGGGCAAGTTCCCCAGGATGTATTCGGTGCAGTCGACCGGGTGCGCCCCGGTGGTGCGGGCGTTCGAGGAGGGTGCCCAAGATTGCCAGCCCTGGCCCGATCCGGCCACGCGCGCGAGCGGTCTCCGGGTGCCGAACCCGCTGGGCGGACGGTTGATTCTCCGAGTACTCAAGGAGAGCGGTGGAGCGGCAGTGGCGGTCGACGACGAC
>JABDII010000450.1 GCA_013003805.1 Gemmatimonadales bacterium | reverse complement strand
CCCTAGGGTAGGGCGCCTTCGATTCGCCGTCCGCCACCAACTCGATCCCGGCCGCGAGGCCGAATTGCCGTATCTCGCCGACACAAGGAAACTGTCCGAGCCGCCCCAGCTCGCGCTCCAACCGGGTGATCTTTGCGGGCAATGCCTCGAGGATTCCCTCCTGTTCGAACAGGTCGAGCGTGGCCAACCCCGCGGCCGCCGCGAGCGCGTTGCCGGCGAATTGATCGCCATGATAGAACGGCTCTTCGGCCTCGCTGCCGCCATTGAACACCTGGAAGACCTTTTCCGATGTCAGCGTCGCAGCCATCGGTAGGTAGCCGGCGGTGAGGCCGTTGGCCAGACAGAGGAAGTCCGGGGTCACGCCGAGCTGCTCTGACGCGAACATCGTCCCGGAGCGGCCGAATCCGACCATCGATTCGTCGTGGATGAGGAGGGCGCCGATCTTGTCCGCGATGTCGTGGATCTTGGCGAGGTACCCGTCTGGTTGGGTGATCATGCCGCCGGCCATCTGGAGTCCCGGCTCCACCACGATGCCGGCAATCCGACCGGCGTTGTCGTACGCCACCTGCTCGAGCTCCTTCATGCAGTCGCTCACGCAGCGCTCCCGCGTGTAGCCGTTGGGGCAGCGGTAGCAGTAACTGGAATGCGCGTGCAGCGTCGAGAACAGAAGTTTCTTGTAGGGTTTCTGGAATTGCTCGATGCCACCAATGGAGAGTGCCCCGATCGTATCGCCGTGGTACGCGTTCCCGAGCGTCAAGAACACCTGCCGGGAGGAGTGCCGTCCTTCGTCCGCCTGCTGCCAATACTGGTACGCCATCTTGAGTGCCGCTTCGACGGCGCCGGCTGCGGTGTCCGAAAAGAACACGCGGGTCAGCCCCTCCGGGGCGATCTCAACCAAGCGGCGAGCCAGCTTTACGGCTTGATCCGTCGTGTTCCCGAAGAGTGTCGCGTGGGCAACTCGGCCAAGCTGGGCCGAGATGGCCGCATCGATCTCGGGGCGGCGGTGCCCGAACATGCTGGACGAGAGCGACGAGACCCCGTCGAGATACCGATTGCCGTCGATATCGATCAGATAGTGCCCGTCTCCGGCCACGAACATGAGAGCCTCGGCTTGCCGCTCATGTGCCGTGAACGGATGCCAGAGGTGGGCCTCATCCCACTCCCGAAGGAGGCCGTCGGGGGACTGCTCCTCGGCCCGGGGTTCGGATTGCTCCGTTGCTTTGTCCTGGTTTGGCGTGCCGCGGCGTTTCCTCGACTTGGGCATACCGGCTGCCGGCTCCTTTGGCGGAATCGATTTCCTGGTTGCGATTTCGTGCGTAGCAATCGGTCTTGAGTTTCGCGTACGGCCATGCGACGTTTGGGGCGGTCCGGGGGGTGTAGCTCAACTGGTAGAGCAACAGACTTTTAATCTGTAGGTCGTGGGTTCGAGTCCCACCGCCCCCTCTCTTATTGCTCGAGGCCCTCCGATGTCGCGGGGGTTTGGTTAAGCTACACCTCGCCATCCTCGATCGGAATTGCCGGTCCTGCCCCAGTGCCAGGCCGGTTCCGAATCGCGAATCAAGGCAGGGCCATCGCCACGCGGGCCGGACGAACGGGCCGAGAAATAGCCTCTCCCGGCCCGCGTGGCGTGCCTCTTGCCAAGGATCTTCCTACGGGGCATATTGGCCGCCCCCCTCAGTACACGAAAAACCCCGGGGTACGTTTCATGGCCTGGCGAGTCGTCGAACATCAAGATCAAGTCTGGAAGGTGAGTGTTGCCGCAGAGCGTTGCGCCAATATGACGCTGTGGCAGTTAGTCCTCGCTTTTCGCTCCGCCGGCCCCGAGTCGACCGCCTTCTGGAAGCCCTACCCCCTGCAATCTTCGTCGAAATCTTCTCTCTTCGCGGAGGCCGAGCGGATCTCCGACGATCGGATCGCCGAATTGCTCGCCGAGCACGTCGACTAGGATCGAGCGCCGATGAACCAGGTCCCACTGCAAGATTTTCGGCGAGTCGCAGAGGCCCTCGCCCAATTGCGAGGGCAGCCCATCCTGCAAGCCGTTATGCGCTCCGATTTCCGGCAGCTCAGGATCGAATTGCCGGACGGGCTGATCACCGTGATCAGCGTCAATCTGGATGAATCCGGGCACCCGCGGCTCGAGGTCGATGTTGTCCGGCAAGCCCGGGACAAAGGGAAGCAGCTGGAAGTCCGGTTCGAACCGAGCGGCCAGACGGCCTGAGGTCTCGCAGATAGCCCTGATCCTGGGCGAGCCTGTCTCGGATCGGGCCATGCGGCGGAAGTCGAAACGACTGTAACGTAAGAAGATGCGGGCCCCGCGGGAGCGCTGGGGGGCTGGCATGGTTTGCGCGCTGGGGTGGAGGGTGCTAGCCAGGAGCTAGCGGAAGGCCCCGTAGGGGGCAGAACCACCATCTCGACGCATCTGAACGGCCACATGCCTAACCCTCCCGACATGCGCCGCGAGCGCATTCGTTTTGCGGATTTTTCGATGGAGCGCCTCCCCAACGGCCGCTGCCAGGCCCACGTGGTCTTGACTTGGTCCGACGGGCGGCAATTCACTGGCGATGCCAACGGCCTCGCATCTAGCGCAGGCGAGTTGCGTTGCGCGGCTCAAGCCTGCGTGGCCGCGCTCTCGCAGGCGGTCGATGGAGGAGGTAAGTTCGTCCTCCTGGGCGCCAAAGAGGTTCGCGCCTTCGATGCCCACGTGGTCATCGTGTCGCTGGAGGTAGAGCAGGGCGAGGAGACCAAGCACCTGGTGGGATCGGTGCTGACCGAGACGGATCTCGCACGTGCGGCCGCGCTCGCCGTGTTGAATGCGACCAATCGGCTCCTGGGGAATCGTCTCTTCATGAGCTAGGCACCTAGGGGAGTTATTTCGGCCTTTCTTTGGTGCTTCCGGTCGAGTTCTGGTGGCACCGACGAGGCTTTTTGCGTCGTTATCTATTGGGAAT
>JABDII010000438.1 GCA_013003805.1 Gemmatimonadales bacterium | reverse complement strand
ATCACGCGCACGCTATACCCGGCGTCTCGCAGACCGTAGGCCACGGGTTCGCCCAAGAGACCCGTCGCTCCGATGACGAGAATTCGCTGTGCCATACGTTCCTCCTATGGTGCCTCCATCCTCGTACCCTTCGGGGCCAACACCACGAGGACGATCCCCACGATCGCGAGCACCGGCACGTCACCGAGCAGATGTCCCCGTTCGGCGGTATCGCGGAAGGCCTGCACGGCCATGATGCCGGCGTGCACAATGCTGGACCAACCAGCAAAGAGGATGAGGCTCCGGTGCTGCCCGGGATTCCGTGAAGCCAACACCAGGAACACCCCCAGGGTAGCGTAGACTCCCAAGACCATTTGCTCGTACTCGGGCTGGTTGGGCTGCCACTGCCAGCCGGCCGGCCAGACCATCATCAGCGGCCAAACGCCGAAGATGAACACCAGTCCGACGACAAGGAGCACGATTCTGAGGACTTGGCTTGACTGGTTGGGCATACAGACCTCCGTAGTATGCGGTCGCGGGACTCACGTACGTATCAAGTGACGGCCCATGGGTCGTAGCTCCCGAAGTTCCACAAGTGACCCTCGGGATCGCGACAGGAGTAGGCCCGGCCCCCATGGGCCTGGTCCGCGATGTCCATCACGATCTCGGCTCCGGCCGCCACCGCACGCGCGTAGTGCGCGTCCGGGTCATCGACGATGATGTACGGGCTCTGCGTCCCAACGCCGCCGCCGATCATACGAGGGGGCCTTTGGAGCCGACCGAACTCATCGTCACGGACGGAGCCCAACATGATCATGATGTCACCCACTACTAATTGCGCGTGGATCACACTCTCGTCGTCTCCGGGCACAACGAGGCGGGGCTCAAACCCAAAGGCGGTACCGAGCCACTCGATCGCAGCCCTCGCGTCCTCGTATCGGAGCGTGGGGATTACCCTGGTGCCGGATGGCGGGCGATTTGTCACGGAAGGCCTCTCCTTCATAGGTATTTACCGTATCCGGGCAGCGTCTTTCTCCACGGTAAAACAGCCGAGCACACTGGTTCCCACGAGGCGCCGGGGGAAAACGTAGTAGTCGACGACCATCGCGCGGGACAGCAGCCGGTGTACCAGCCTCCCCACTCCTCGAGGAGGCGTGATGCGTGTTGCCCTACTCCGCTTCAGCTTTATCATGAGCCATGCGGGGAGATAGACTAGATGGAAGAAGTAACTCGTCCGACCGAGAGTCCAACCGAGCTCGCTCGCGAGCGCATCGAGCAATTCAGGCGTGTACCGCCGGTAATGTCCGTAGAATTCGTCATAGTTCGACCACAATTCCTGGCGAGCGGGAACGGTGACGATCACACGCGATAGGTTGGGAAACGCGCCGGCGAATTCCTGGAGGAAAGGAGACGGCTCGGGAAGGTGTTCGATGACGTCGAGCAGGAGGATGGTGTCGTAGCGCCGTCGCTCCGCGTCCGGCAGCGCGGCCGCGTCGATTCCCACCCGGACGTGTTCCTTGGCAGCGTCGATGGGCTCGACCTGGGCCAGTTCCACGCCGGAGCAATCGATGCCGGCATCTCGCAGACTCGTGACCACGATGCCCCGTCCACACCCGATCTCGAGTACGGCGGACCGTGGCCCCGCGAAGGCGGCAACGGCGCTTGCCACGATTCTGCTTCGCGCCAAGAGCCACCAGTGGTACTCCACGCCGTCCGGATACGCGCTATCAAACTGCTCACTAAAGAACTCTGTTGTCATGTCGGGGAGTGATCTCCGTTCCTTGCCGGCCATCGGCGTTCCTGCCGAGGCCTTCACTCCGGAGCGACTGCCCCTTCTGAAGGCCAGTTGGTGTTTCCCATCCGCGTCAGCGTCATCTCGAAGAAACGGATGGGCTCCGTACCAGGGAGAACCCGGTCACCAACCTCTCGCCACGTCCCGTCTGTGATGACGGCTCTGTACCGCATAATCCTGGGCCCAACGGGTATTTTGTATTCGAAGCCGTCGGCCGCCAGCGTGAGGGGAAAGTCTCCGGTGTGACCTTGAGCGTACGAGCGCATGGTGAACGCGCCCGTTCCCGGGTCGTAGGAAATGATGCCCAACGCGTTGAAGCCGACGCTTCCGTCGCCCTCGTACCCCCGACCCTCGATGACCTTGATCGATCCGCCCAGGAAGGGGCCGACCCGCTCCGTCTGCGTGATGGTGTGTCTCTCTCCGGAGGGCAGAATGTGCCAGGCGGTGCCTCGCCATACCCCATCCATGAAGTCCAACCGGTTCATGGCCTCGCGCTGGGCTCGAACCAGCTCAGCGGGATCCAGGCGGCCTTGCCCTATGGCCGTGGATGGCGCTCCTGCTGCTAGCACACTCAGCCCAATCAGCGTGACGAGAGATCTGAACACTCGTATCCTCCTTGGGAGTGCGTGATTCTATTCGGTCTCGAGCCCCTGTGGGGTGCCTGAATGAGACAACTGACATCAACTAGATACCGAGTGACATCCGGTGCCCACCGTGTACTACCAGCACTTGCCCGGTCACCCAGCTTGCTTGCTCTGAGGCGAGAAATACGATCGCATCAGCTATGTCCTCCGGGCGGCCGACTCGTCGCAATGGGATGTCGGCAACCAACTCCCGCTCGATCTTGGGTGCCAGGTACCCCGTCTGCACCGGTCCCGGGGACACCACATTCACGGTGATACCGAATGGGCCCAGTTCCGCGGCCGCACTTCGGCTGTACGACTCCAACGCGTACTTGCTTGCCCGGTAGGAAATCTCACCCGGAGAACCGCGAGAACAATCGGCACTCACATTGATGATCCGGCCCCACCCGCACTCGCGCTCTAGATATCGCCGGGCAAATTCCGCGGTCAGGAGGGCCACGGCCCTGGCGTTCACGGCGAAGTGCCGATCATGACTCTGTGCCGTCACCGTGGACGTGGTGGGCCCCTCTGCCCACAAGGCTCGACCTCCCCGTTCAGGCAGAAACGTATCCGCCTCGTAGTCCGCGGCGTTGTTCACGAGAATGTCCACCGCCCCAAAGGCCTG
>JABDII010000425.1 GCA_013003805.1 Gemmatimonadales bacterium | reverse complement strand
GCACCAAGGAGATACCCTGATGACTGACCATGATTACGACATCGGACAACACGTCCGATTCATGCACCCGCGAACCAAGCGGGAAGACACTGGCTCCATCGCTGAGATCCGCCATAATGGCGAGACCTACTACCGCGTCAGACCTGACGGCCGAAAGAACTGCGTCGACGTCGCAATTGATGCGGTGGTCGGTATTGCCGAAGAGTCTGAGCCGCAGTACGAGATCGTCGAAGAGGCGGTGCAGCCCGTGAGGCCGGACCCGACACCCACCCAGATCGTGCGCGTCGACGAGGCGCTGCCACTCGCCATCCCCGACTTCCCAACTCCAGAGGCAGCAGAGAAGCACTATACGCGCCTCGTCGACATGCAAGCTGCGCAAGCCCGGGCGCTCTCCCGCATCATGAAGGAGAACCCCGATCTCGCCCCGCAGATCAGCCGCGGCAAATCCTATCCCACCGTAGAGATCTGGAACACGATCGCGTCCTTCTACCACCTCGTGCCTGACCAGGACAGCGAGCCGACGCCGATCTGGACCGAAGAGTTTCCCGAGTCGAAGGGTCTTGCCTTCGGCTACCGGGCGAACGCGTTCTACGTCGACCCCCAGGGCCGCAAGCTCGGCATGGCGACTGCCACCGTTGATCGCTCCGAGAAGATCCAGAAGGGCGGCTGCCCCGAGTGTGGCGGGACCGAGGCCGTCATCAAGGGCAAGGAGCAGTTCGGCGGCGGCTGGCTCTGCTGGGACAAGAAGGGCGGTTGTGGCTGGAAGGGTCAGAAGCGTCCCGAATCCGTTTGGGTGCTGCGCTTTGACGAGAACACGCCCAACCACGCTATTGAGTCGTTCGCCCAGACGCGGGCAAACTCGAAGTCCGGACGCAAACTCTTTTCGCGCGTCGCCGTCTTGAGCGGCCTCAAGGCAACGCCGGCCGAGGAGATGGGCAGCGTCCCACAGGATGACTACGAACCACCGCCGCAAGAATCACCACCACAGGAACAGAAGCCCCAACACCAGCCTGCCGAGGCTCCGCGACCGAGCGCCGAGAACAAGCAATCTCTGAACATGCAGCAAAAGCGCGAACTCGCCCAGGAACTCGGCAGGCGGCTTGAGGCTTACAAGACGGTAACTACCCACGACATCCGGCACACCGACGATGAGGGCATCAAGTGGGTGTGGCTCGGAAACGGTATGCTCGATGCCGTGGGCATCAAGCTCGAGCAGGGCTTGAACGACAAGGAGGAAAATCAAAGACGATGGGTGAGGATCAATGACCTGAACGTGGAGCAGCGACAGGCCTTGGTCGCGCTGCTTCCTGAACCCCAACCTGCGGGAGACCAGTCCGACATCCCGTTCTAGGAGATTCCCCGATGCGTACCACGTTGCTACTCGTGACCGCCCTTTTGTTTTTCGGGGGGTGTGACGGAAATTCCACGATGCCCGAGGCTGACAAGGACACCCGTCCGCAACTGGGAGGTGACGCCGATCTTGTTGCCTTGGATGGTGTCGCCGCCTTCCCTGACCCGGAGTTCGACAGCTACGTGCACATACCGCCCGACCCCGATGATCCACCGCTAGCGACAGAGGGCGACGGGGAGACCAACAATGGGCGGATCGAGGAGACGACGTGGGGCGACATCAAGGACCAATTCAGGGATGACGGCTGATGAGTGGCATGACTTTGCGTGCGAGTTGGTTGCTCGTCGTCGCGCTTGCCGTAAGCCCGTCATCATCCAGGGCCGATGCGGGCGTGGCAAGCTGCATCTACCTCCCCAACAGCCAGACCATCAAGGCTCTCTGCGACGAGCTGGGCGCTGGCTCAGACGGCGGATGCTCACAATGGCTCGCAAGCCAAAGCGAGAACTGGGCAAGCCGTGACCATCACAACGGAGGCGGCCCGGCCTTCGGGCTCCTCGGTTCTTGCGACATCCCGACGACCCGCTCTGAGCGGGGATGCAAGCGTTACTACTTGCAGGATCTCGACGTTCACTGGACCGTCATCAACATGATTGTGGTGCCGGCGTCCGACATGGATCTCCTTGATCCTATCGACTCGGAAGCGGTGCCACCCGACCCCGCCGCTTCTAGTCAGTGGTTGGCCGAGTGGAACTGTGACCAGACGGAGAATGGCCTCCCAACGCCCCACAAGGGGGCGTATGGGGTCTTCTCGGAAGGGATCACCCAGGCCCCATCTGATCTGGACCTGCTGGCCTTCTCCGCCTGGGACTTCGTGGCAGACGCCGGGTCTGCGTATCGGGAGGCCTACGATGTCGTCAGGGATGGCTACGTCGAGCTTCGCGGACCCGGTGGTCACCACAACCCACACACACCAGGCACGCCCGAGAGCGTCCTGGACGCCTGGAAGAAACGCTGGGCGATCATGGACGAGATGTGGCAGCAGACGCAGGACAACCGGGCGCTCACCGGACGGGAGGTGTCCGAATACTACCTGCAACGCTACGGGTATCAGGATCTCGGCATGCTGTCGGCGCTCGGGCTCTGGCTCTGGGAGCACCACGAGTTGGACGTGGCGATCGACAACATGCTGGACCGCACGCTGTGCGGCCAACCCTGCGACCCGGATCTCATGTACCAGGACATCGACGTCTCGGTAGAAACCTGGACGAGCTGGGGCAGGGCAAAGGCGATGTATCGATGATGGCCCCTTTCCTAGCTGGGTCAGGGCGTATGGCAGGCGTGCTTACGGGAATTGGTGCGTGCTGACTTACCCTGACTCGGCTTCTGGGGCCTCCAGTTTTGCGAGGTATTCCACCTGCCGGATTCGACCCCGGTCCTGCCGTATCTCGCTACCGTGCGTCGCTACGAGGTGGAGTGGCGCGCATGACAACTGCGGAGCCGCTCGTGCGGTGTCACAGCCGGCGTTTCAGGGTACGTCGGCGGCCGGGCGGCTCCGCTGGGATTTGAAAATGGGATCGATTCACGGGTACTTGGTGTGCAAGCGGTGCCGAAGGGTCTTGGACACCTATCACATTTGCGGAACAGATGGCGGCCACATCCGCGACGTGCAAGAACAGGAAGGCCGTTGTGAACACTGCAAGAACAAAGGCGACAAGAGGGTCGCCAAAGAACTCGCCGAGTACAAAGCGAAGAGATCCAAGCAAGATCGGACGGCAGAACCGTAGGCGCAGCCGAGCCCAAGAACTCGGCATGCTCAAGCACTACTGGAAGCTGTTCAACCGCGAGTGGCCATGGCACAAGGAGTCTCCAGAAGGCGGGCAGACGCTGCCGCCGGAGATCGTGCAGTGGCTCCACATCGAATGCAAGAACCGGAAGAGCCTGAGCTTCTGGGAGGCCTTCAAGCAGGCATCGGAAGACACAGCTGCGGCAGGCAAGGCGTACTGGTTCGTGGTGGTCAAGCGCACGGGTGCCCGAGATGGACCGTTCGTGTGTGTGCCGCAGGAGCTCTTTGACCAGTTGCTTGAGGAGTTCTGCAAGACGAAGGTGTAGTCAGTCCGAACGTGGGGCGCGGTGTTGGCGGGTAAGCATGCAATGGCCTACTCCCGTGTAGGCGCCGCGCCCCGCTTGTGACGCGTGATACGGCGGCCCGGATTGGGGCGCGGTGTCAGCAGAAACTCGTATACGGGCAGCAGCCGTGCGAGCGGTGTTGTTACGGCGGCACCGCGCCCTGCGAACCTGACGCGAGGTGGATCGGATGTTTCCGACAAGTGACGAAATCGAGCAGCAGCTACATAGACTCGGCGAATTGCACGCGGCGAAACTTGCGACCTTAAAACCGTGTCCGTTTTGCGATGGCGGCCCACCGAACCTATTTAGCGTGACGCCCGATGAACGAGGCGCCCATTGGGTGATTGAGTGCAAAAGCATGGGGTGCATCTTCGGGAGATCTGCTCAGTACCTAGACATTGACTTGCTTGTGAGCGATTGGAATGGTCGCTCTACTTGACCTAATCGCCATTATGCGACACGAAACGAAACCCGCGCCATCGCGGGCAGAACTAGCAGAGTCGGTCCGCAAGCATTATCCCTCGCGTGCACAGGTGGCCGCCAAGACCGCTATGGACGAAATCGGCGTGTTGCTCTCCGAGTGCGAACGGTTGCGCGAGCGGGCCAATGCGAACGACGCCGTCGAGTGTTCGCGGCTTCGTGGCGTGATTGGGCAGCAGCGTGCGGAACACGACGCCCTGCGCCGCGCGGCGAGGTTGTCATTCCAGCGGGAGCTGCACCTACTCGGTGCATTGCATGAGCTACGTGGATACCTAGCGTGCAAGCGGATCGAGGATGCGGATATTCTGCTTAACGACATCATCGTTGCGGAGCAAGGCTCGGAGG
>JABDII010000422.1 GCA_013003805.1 Gemmatimonadales bacterium | reverse complement strand
TTCAGCTTGGCACCGGGCGTTAGGGCATGCTCGATAGCCTTGGCCAGATGCTCACGGGCATGTTTGCCTTCACCCTTCATCTGCGCGACCTCGGCCATGCCCATGTAGCCCTGATCGAACGTCGGGTCGAGTTCCGTGGCGCGATGGTAGTGCTTCATGGCCGCGTCATAGCGTCCGCTCCACTGGAGCAGCTCGGCGTACGAATCGTGCGGGTTCGGGTGGTCGCCAGCCAGCTCAGCGTACTTCCGAATGGCGGCCAAGCCACCTGCCTGATTCCCGGAATTGTAGAGCTGGTACCCCAGGATGTTCCATGCCGCGGCAAATTCGGGGAAGCGCTCGGTCACGGCGCGCGTGGCCGCGATGCCCCTCTCCGGATTGGTCGCGCCACCGGTCACGAACGCCTTGTACAAGGCCAGGTGAGGGTCCCCAGGCATCATCTTGCTCGCGGTCCCGAAGAGCGCCATGGCTTCCTTCGGGTTGCCGGCGGTCCACTCACGCATCCCCAATGCCGTCAGCAGCTCTCCCGTTGTGGCACCGCTCAACTCCGAGATACCCTGGTTGATCTGCTCCAGGCGCTGCGCCTGTGATAAGCCGACTGCATTACGGCCATGAAACACCCGCGCGAGCCCAAACTTTGGATCGGCTTCGAGTGCCTTCTCAAAATGTGTTGCAGCCCGTGCGAAGAAGATGTTGTCCGCGTCGTGAACGCCGGCCCAGAAGTGCTTGTTCGCCTCCTCGGAAGCGGACGTGACCTCGAGCTTCGCCGCGGCCGGCGACTCGAGGGTCTGCTGTGCGAGCGCGATTCCCGAGGAGAAGACCAGCGCGATTGCCGCGAGGCCCAAGAACCGCAACCTGCTACCGAATCCTGACATCGAACCTCCTTAGTAAGTACGCACGAATCCCGGGCGAGCGGGTGGCGGCCCGGGACTGGGGGGAAACAGCGGACCCAAGGGGGTGAGTCCGCAATGACTCGGCAGGTGATGGAACCAACGCAAAGGTGCTGTCCAACTCCGGTCCGAGATGACTACGCCTCGCCGAACGGCCCAGCGGGTCGGGGCCGCGCGGAATCAGCACCAATATAGTCCTCGTTCACCGGGGTGGTTAGAGGGCAGACGAGCCTAGGTCAGCAGAGTGTGCGCCTGAACCGCGCGGAATAGGAGTAAGCCTTTGGTAGCAAAACGATTATAGGGGCGTGGCTTCGACCGCCGCCCGCGTGGACAGAATGTCGATGAAGACTAGAACGAGCGGCGGGTGAGCGGTCGACCAGGATCGAACCAGGAAACCTGGCCGGCAATAGACCGGCCTAGGGTCGACCCCTGGCGCTCGAAGCGCATAACCTGCTCGAGGGTCCACCAACACCAGGTCTCGGCGTCCACCGACACGACGATGAAAGGATAGCCGAGCCGACTGGTCGTCCGAATGTCGCTCTTGGAGAGGGCGCAGAGCTCGCGTGGAGGTACTGGCTCACCGCGCGGTCGGCGCGTGTCCAGATAGGTAGACGGATCTGACATCGGATGATTGTGCCAGACGGCCGCGGTGTTGTCGGGGCACGGGAGAAACGACGAGCGATGCCCCGTGCCCACCCGTTGCTCCGGCATGGAGAAGTCGGTGAGCCGCATGTCGTCTCCCGCTGGAACGCCCTGGAGACACAGCACCAACTCGGCGTGAAGTCCAGCCGCCAGGGCCTGAAGCTTGGAGAGGAGCGGCCGCTCGATCACGAGCCGGCTGGGCGGATCGGGCTCATGCGTCATCGCGTCGACCGGAAGCAGCAAGAGGCCCATGAGCAGGCACACCCCAACCGCGGCCAGCCGGCGAATCGCCGAACGGCCTTCCCGATACCTCGGCATTCGATTGGGTTGCACCGTGTGAAACATGAACCGTTCCCGTTTGGGTCATTGGTCACATAGAGGTCGATGCCTGCCCAGATAACGGGCAAAGCGCATGCCAGGGCCCTGCCGGTGCAAGCATGTGCACCCCTTCCCTCAAACCCTGTTCCGAGTTCCATTTAGGGCTCAACTGCAACCCATACGGGCGCAACTCCAACCCGGATTTTGACCATGCGTCTCCTTCGTCTGGTTCCTTCTCTTCTGCTGTTCATCGTTGCTGCTCCGCTCGTGGCCCAAGAGGTTGCGGTCGAGCAGCTCACCCTCGACCAGCTCTATTCTTCGCGGGATTTCTTCGGCCAACGGTTCGGGCCGGCCCGGTGGCTCGACGGCGGGATGTACACGACGCTCGAGCGCTCGGCCGACACCCCGGGCGGACGGGACATCGTCAAGCACAACGCCCAAAACGACGAGCATGAGATCCTGGTGGCGGCGGCGACGCTGGTCCCGGCCGGCCAGGAACAGCCGCTCTCGATCAGCAACTACATCTGGTCCGCCGATCATTCGCGGCTGCTCATCTTCACCAACACCCGCCGGGTCTGGCGTGCCAACACGCGCGGCGACTACTGGGTACTCGACCTGGCCAGCGGCGAACTCCGGCAATTGGGCGGCGACGCGCCGGAATCATCGCTCATGTTTGCGAAATTCTCCCCCGATGGCACCCGCGTCGGCTACGTCAGCGAGAACAACATCTACGTCGAGGACCTGGCGACCGGGAACATCACCC
>JABDII010000415.1 GCA_013003805.1 Gemmatimonadales bacterium | reverse complement strand
TTGGGGATGTACATCTGGGTCGACCAGATCACCGGACAAAAGCCCCACGATCTTGATTTGATCAACGGCCTGAACCACTACATCGGGATGCAGGAAATCGTGCCGGACGCTGTTCCGGAGCTCAGGTTCATGCCCGTGATCAGCGGTGCCCTGCTCGCGTTCGGTGTGGTGGCGGCTCTCGTGGGGCGGCGTTCGTTGCTCTTTGCCTGGGTGGGAGTGTTCGTCGTCGTGGCGCTCCTCGGTTTGGTCGATATCTGGCTCTGGGGATACAACTACGGCCACAATCTCGACCCGACGGCGGCCATCAAGGTGCCCGGCATGAGCTACCAACCGCCCGTCATCGGGAGCAAACGCCTGCTGAATTTCCGGGCCGCCTCCTGGCCTAGTGTAGGGGGCTGGTCCCTGGTTGTCTCGGTGCTGATTGGGCTCTGGCTTTCGGTGCGCGAGTTTCGGCGGGCGAAGACAGCGGCCCACGCGACGTAATGCGCCCGCACCGAGGCTGGCCCGTGGCCTTCTTCGTGGCCGTGATGGCGTGTGGCCAGCCCGGTCCCCGGCCCATTCGCTACGGCGAAGAACTCTGTGAGTATTGTCGGATGACGATCACTGACCCCCGTTTCGCTGCACAACTCGTCACCCGAAAAGGACGGATTCTCACATTCGACGATATTGGAGGGTTGGTCGCGTTCGTGAACGAGGAGAGAATTCCGCCGGCCGAGGTGCACAGCTTGTGGGTGAACAGCTTCACGCAACCGGAGATCCAGCTCGACGCCACGACCGCCCATTTTCTCCAAAGCGATCGATTGCGCACGCCAATGGGGTCCCAGCTCGCCGCCTTCCTCCCCGGGCGCGAGATCGAGCGCCACAAGTCCGAACTCGGCGGAGAGGTGCTCCGATGGGGAGAAGTGCTCGCCCTTCCAGCGCACTCGGTGGACGACGAGTCGCCGGGCGATGAAGATCCAGGCTTGAGACCGTGACCCCGCAGCGACGATGGCATCCCCGGGCGGTCGTTCTGGCGGCTGTGGTGGCCGCGTGGCCCGGAACTGCTCTCGGGGCACAAGCGATCGTGGTCGATCCCAACGGGCCCGTTCCCACCCTGACACGTGCACTCGCGCTGGCCGAGCCTGGGGATCGGATCGTGGTACGCTCAGGCGAATACCGCGAGCCCACCATCGTGGTCCGCCAACGGGTCGAGATTGTGGGCGAGGGACAACCGGTCTTCGACGGCGAGGGGGATCGTGAGGTGCTCAGGATCGCGGCCGACAGCGTCATCATTCGTGGCCTCACCATCCGGAATGTCGGCACCAGCTATCTGGAAGACCGGGCAGGGATTCGGATCGAGGATGCCCGCGGCTGCCAGGTACTCGACAACGACCTGATCAACACCTTCTTCGCGATCTACTTGGCGCGCGTGTCGGATTGCCGCATAGCCGGCAACCGGGTTCACGGTGTGCTCGGGACCGAATCTGGAACGGGGAACGCCATCCATCTGTACAATTCAACCGACATTCTCGTCGAGCGGAACCTGCTCCAAGGTCACCGGGACGGCATCTACATGGAATTCGTACGCGGCGCTGTCATTCGAGGGAACGAGAGTCGAGGCAACCTGCGCTACGGGCTCCACTTCATGTTCTCGGATCACTGCGAGTATCGCGATAACATCTTCGCCGAAAATGGAGCGGGGGTTGCGGTGATGTACACCAAAGACGTCACCATGGTCGGCAACACCTTTGAGCGGAACTGGGGGTCGGCGGCATTCGGACTGCTCCTGAAGGAGATCACCGACAGCCGTGTCGAGGACAACCGGTTCGTCGGAAACACGGTCGGTCTCTACGGGGAGGGCGCCAATCGCATCGCGGTCACCCACAACCGGTTCGAGCGGAATGGATGGGCCGTGCGGCTACTGGGAAGCTCAGACGACAATGTCTTCCGCCGGAACATGTTTGAGGGCAACGCGTTCGACGTGACGACCAACAGTCGGCAGACGTCCAGCAGGTTCGTGGAGAACTACTGGGATCGCTACGCTGGGTACGATTTGGATCGAGACGGGTATGGCGATGTCCCGTTTCGCCCGGTACGCCTGTTCTCCGTCCTCGTCGAGCGGCATGAGCCAGCCCTCATCTTGCTTCGGAGCCTGTTTGTCGACCTGCTCGACCTGGCAGAACACGTCTTGCCGATGCTGACTCCGGAGCTCCTCGTGGACCAGCGCCCACTGCTTAGGTGGGAAGGATGAATCCTTCGGACATGCCCACGCCGAGTCCCGGCCAACCGCAGGTGAACTCCGACGCCCCGCTGCTCGCCTTGCCCCAGTCGGTGGTCGAGTTGAGCGGCGTCTGCAAGCGCTACGGCAAGGTGACCGTGCTCGACCACATCGACCTGGCATTTCAGGCCGGTCGAGTCACGGCGATCCTGGGACCCAACGGCGCGGGAAAGTCGACCCTCATCAAGGCGCTGCTCGGGCTCACCAAGCCCGATCAAGGCCGCATGACCGTGCTCGGCGAGGTCGTGGACGGTGATGCGTCGTACCGCCACCGCATTGGGTACATGCCGCAGGCGGCCCGGTTTCCGGACAATCTCACGGGCCGCGAGGTGTTGGAGATGCTCCGGGATATGCGCGGGCGACCGCTGGGCTCAGACGATTTCTTGTTGCGGCACTTCGAGCTCGAGGAGGACCTCGATAAGCCCGTTCGGACTCTCTCGGGCGGAACCCAACAGAAGCTGAGCGCAGTGATCGCGTTTCTGTTCCATCCCGCACTCCTGATCTTGGATGAACCGACGGCCGGGCTCGATCCGATCGCCAGCGCACTCTTCAAGGACAAGATCCGGCATGCGCGGGACGAAGGGACGTCCGTGGTGCTGACGTCTCATGTGCTGAGTGAAGTCGAAGAACTCGCCGACACGGTTGTGTTCCTGCTCGACGGCAAGGTCCGGTTCGATGGGACCGTTGCGCAGCTCCGGAACATGACGGGGCGGGCGAATCTCGAACGCGCCATCGGAAGTCTGATGACGAGGCTCACGCCGTGAAGACCATCCACAAGGTGCTCAAGTACGAACTCCGGAATGTGCTCCGCGGCCGGTCGCTCGTGGTCTACACCATCTGCCTTCTCCTGCTGACGGAAGGAGTGATCCGACTTGGCGGCGGCGGAACCCGGGCCGTGTTGAGCCTCATGAATGTGGTTCTCATCCTGGTCCCCCTGGTGAGCCTCCTCTTCGGGACGATGTACCTGTACGCTGCTCGCGAGTTCATCGAACTCCTCTTGGCCCAACCGGTGGACCGACGGTCGCTGTTTGTTGGGTTGTTTGGCGGGCTGGCCCTCCCCCTCTCGGCGGCTGTCTTGATTGGCGTAGGCTTCCCGTTTCTCTGGCACAGTACGCCGTCCCTCGCCGGCCCGGTTGGGGTTCTGCTCGTCACGGGCGTGTTGCTCAGCATTGTGTTCACCGCACTCGCGTTTCTCGTTGCGCTGGTCTTTGCTGATCGGGCAAAGGGCCTCGGAGCCGCCATCATGCTGTGGCTGGTGGTGACTGTGTTGTACGATGGAGTGCTGCTCGCGGTCGTGGCCACGTTTCGGGACTACCCACTGGAGAACCCGCTCCTCGTTCTCACGCTATTCAATCCAGTAGACCTCGGCAGGGTCCTTCTGTTGCTCACCGTCGATATTGCCGCGCTCATGGGGTACACCGGAGC
>JABDII010000408.1 GCA_013003805.1 Gemmatimonadales bacterium | reverse complement strand
ATCTATACCCGCGGCAATGGCGCCGAGATCGATGAACTGGGGCATGAGTACTGGCGGCAGGCGCCGAATGGGAGCGAAGTCCTCGCCATCAACCAGTGTGGCGGCTACTGCAATGCCGGAGCACTCGGCCTCGAAGAGGGCTGGAACGCACACACCCAACGCGAGGTCGATCCGGCGAGAGCGGTTGAACAGATCCGCCGGCTGTTCGATCAGCTTGCCGTACGCTCCCGGGGCGACGTCTATCTCGTGAGCAACGGCTGCGACCACTATCCGCCGCAGCGAAAACTCGGTCTCATCCTCGACGCGCTCAGCCGCGAATTCCCCCGGACGGAGTTCATCCATGCGAGCCTGGCCGATTACCTTCGCGCGGTGCGAGCCGCGGGGTTCGTCACCCATCGGCACAGCGGCGAGCTGGCGCAGGGGAGGCTCCACTTTATCCTGTCCGGTGTCTGGTCCGCCCGGATGTATCTCAAACAGCAGAACGACGCTGCTGAGACGATGCTGGCGCAGTACCTCGAGCCGTTCGCCAGCTACACCCACTTCGTCTGCGGCATGCCGTATCCCTCGGGATTAGCCACGTATGCCTGGAAGCTCCTGTTGGAGAATCATCCGCACGATTCCATCTGTGGATGCAGTACCGACGAAGTGCATCGCGACATGGGGCCGCGGTTCGACGGCGTGTGTCAAACTGCCGAGCAGGAACTCAGGAATCAGCTGACACGGCTGGCCCCGTCTTTCGGGCGCGAGAGCGCCGCCGATCGGGACACGATCGTGTGCGTTGCCAACCCGCTTCCCACGAGACGGACGGAAGTCGTCGACCGCCTGGTAGTCCTCCAGCCGTTGGGGTACGACCTCGAGCGGCTCCAGCTGTTCGATGAGTCGGGACACCCGGTGCCCTTCACGGTGGTGGATGCGTGTTACGTCGAGCGATTCTGGGGAATCGATTACCGGACGCAGCTCTCGTTTGGCAACCAGCAAGAGCAATTCCAGGTGTATCGCGAGCGATTCAGCGAGCGGATGGACCGGCCGCCATCACAGGGCGACACGAGCGACTGCTATCTCACAATCCAGTTTGTGGCTGGAGACCTCCCGGCGCTGGGCCATGCAAACTACTTCCTTCGCGAGGTGGAGCCGGGCACCGAGGTCGAACCGATACCGCTTCCGGCCGGTGTCACGGTCACCGACGACACGATCGAAAACGAGATTCTTCTCCTGACGATGCATCCGAACGGCACATTCGATGTCACAGAGAAGGAGACGGGACGGCGCTACCCGGGACTCAATCTGCTCGAAGACACCGAAGACATTGGTGATGAGTACGACTACTCGCCGTCCACCGAAACCGAGACCGTAACGGCGGCCGGGATGAGCGGCCGGCTGACCGTCGTCGAGCGGACCGGCCCGGCTGGTGCGATCGAAGCCTCGTTCGAGCTCATGCTGCCGCGATGCCTCCACGACGATCGCACCCGACGGAGTGCGGAACGCATACCATGCGCGGTCACGACCCGCGTCCGGCTCACGCGGGGCAGTCCGGTCATCGATATCGAGACGATCGTCGAGAATAGGGCCGAGGATCATCGCTTGCGGGTGGGATTCCCCACCGGCGTGGTGACGGATACGGTGATCTCGGACGGCCATTTCTACGTGAACCATCGACCGATCGAGCAGCCCGACGGCGCGGATTGGGTCCAGCCCCCGTCTGGCACCTATCCCCAGCGGGACTTCACGTTGGTCCAGGCCGATGGAGGAGGACACGGTGTGGCTGTGCTGAACCGGGGGCTTCCCGAGATCGAGGCGACCCCGGACCCCGAGGGAGCCGTGACGCTATTCCTGACGCTTGTCCGGTCGGTCGGGTGGCTCTCACGAGACGATTTTCCAACCCGGAAGTTCGCCAACGCCGGACCGACGATTCCTACGCCCGACGCGCAATGTCAGGGACGGCTCCGATACAACTACGCCGTGCTCCCGTTTGCGGGAGATTACCTGGCTGGAGATGTAAAGGGGATTGCTCAGCGGTGGCGCGTGCCGGTGCTCACGATCCAGGGGGTGGAGGACAATCACATGCCGGGCGGCGTGAGTTTCCTCGAGAAGGCGACCTCGTTGACCGCCTTCAGTGCCGTGAAGCGGCACGAGACGCGGGACACGCTGGTCGTGCGACTCTACAACCTCACGTCCCAGCCCGTCGAGGAGACAATCACCCTCGCCGTCGGGGTCTCGGCGGCATGGAGGGTGAATCTCCTGGAGGAGCGCGAGGGCGAACTCCAGGTCGATGGCCGGTCCGTGCGGATATCGCTCGACCCCCATCGCATCGTTACGCTCGAGCTGGCACTCATCACATAATTCGCTCTGGCCTTGGCCGAGGGGAGAAGCCGCTCGGGCTACTCTCGGACCACAGCGACCAGGCGAATCGCCTGGCCGAAATTCGCCCTTCCTGGATCCATCGCCAGCACCTGGATCTCGATGGGACCTGGCTCATCCACCGTTGCCATCGTCGTGTAGGTGTTGCGCTGCCCCGCAAACGCCAGCGGCACGGTCGTCAGGACACGGTCGCCCCGTTTGATCATCGCCACGATCTCGATTTCATTGGCGTCCCACATGCCGCCGGGCTCGGTGGGACAGCCGCAGAGCATCGTGACGTTGGCGCGAATCTCGAATTCTTTTCCAGCCTCTACAGACGCACCATCGCTCGGCTCTTCTACGACGACCGTAAAGCCCAGCAGGTCGATGACCACTCCTTCGCCCAGCACGTCCTTCCCGGGAACCAACAGCATCGTCTTCGATGCACGCTGTGTTGCGTGCGGGGTGCCGAGTGGCCCTTCCGCGATGATCTCGACGAGGATCGGCTCGCCGAGGTCGATGGTGGCGAGGAATCCGGCTGCATTCCCGGTATCATAGACCCTAGCGCCGCGCTTACGCGGCTGGACCATGATGAGTCTCGTATTACCAGTGGAGCCTTGCTGGATGCCTTCCGCCAATACCTGGCCCGTCTCGGCATCGCGGAGTGTCACGCGTGCGCCGCCTACGTCGGTCCCGATGATCTTCGCGTCATGCGCGGTGACTCTGACCATCACGTTGGTGGGAACCGTCTGGCCCGTGATGGTCTCAGGAGCTGCAACGGCCATCGCCGCGAACCCAATCCAAGCCAGCGTCGTTCGTGCGAGCATTCACACCTCCAGCCATGTCTCGAAGCTGATTCGTGCACCCTGAAGTTTTGCGCGAAAGATACCTGTTCCGGCGGACAATTCCTGGGGGCAGGGCCTCTCTCCGGCGCTCGACTCGGGTGGCCACTTGACCAGTTGAAACTCACCGGCGTATTTGGCGTACCGGTGGAAGTACTGTGCAAACTGTCCAATCACACACCCGGCGAGCCGAAAGTCCGACCCGGCTTGTCGGAGATGAATGCAACATGAACCTGGAAACGGAGTGATCATCCATGACGACGTATCTCACGAGACTCGCCTTCGGCTCCCTGCTGCTCGCAGCTGCCCCGGTCACCGTACACGCCCAGGGCGGAGACCTGCCCGACGGACGCGCCGTGATCAACCGGTTTATCGAGGCCATCGGTGGCGAAGATGCTGTCTTGAAGCAGACCGGTCGTCACATGATGGG
>JABDII010000383.1 GCA_013003805.1 Gemmatimonadales bacterium | reverse complement strand
GAGGGAGAAGTCGAGCCGATCAGATCGGGCGGCGCTGGCGTGCTCACCTCGGTGACGCGGGCCGACGGCTTCGTCATCGTGCCGCGCGATGACGAGGGGTTCGAGGCGGGTACAGAGGTCGAGGTCTATCTCTACTGAAGAGGCGACGATGGCACGCAAGGGCATTCATTTCCTGAAAACGGTGAGTAAACCGGAGGCGGAGCGGATCTGGCACGACGCTCTGCGCCTCGACCCACTGGGTGGCGAGGAGGTGTCTGTTGCGGCGGCGCAGGGGCGCGTGCTCGACACTGACATCGTTGTGCCCATCGACGTGCCGCCCTTCGATCGGTCCCTGGTTGACGGATACGCCGTGAGGGCGGCGGACACCTTTGATGCCAACGAGGACGCACCGGTCAGCCTGGAGCTCGCGCCAGAAACCGCACCAGCCGGCGCCGTGCCCAGAACAGAAGTGAGCGATGGCACAGCGCTCGAAGTGGCCACGGGAGGGGTGATCCCGCGGGGCGCCAACGCGGTGCAGATGGTCGAATTCAGCGAGGTCGAAGGGAAGAGGCTGCGTCTCTACAAGCCGGTCGCTCCAGGAGCCAACATCCAGACCGCCGGCGCCGATATGCGGATGGGTGAGACGGTGTTGCGCGCCGGCCAGAGGCTCACCACTCGTGAGCTGGGTGTGCTCGCTGCCCTGGGCATTGCGAGCGTTCGGGTCTCGAGACGGCCCCGCGTCGCCATCATCTCCACAGGTGACGAACTCGTCCCTCCCGGCCGGCCCCTCGAACCCGGCAAGATCTACGACTCCAATGCCACCACCGTGGCGGCCGCAGTGCGGGACCACGGGGGAGAGGCGGAGTTTTTGGGTGTGATACCGGACGACGAAGAGGCACTGCGTGCCGCCGGCGAGAGAGCCCGTGACGGTTTCGACGCCGTCATCCTCTCGGGAGGCACCTCGAAGGGGGCGGGCGACCTGACATTCGGCGTCATCGAGGGTCTGGCGCGGCCGGGCATCCTCGTCCACGGCGTCGGAATCAAGCCGGGCAAGCCGATCGTACTGGCCGCCTGGGACGGTCGACCGGTGGTGGTGCTGCCGGGATTCCCGACCTCCGCCATTATCACTTTCAACCTCTTCGTGGCTCCCATCATAAGACGTCTCGCCAACCTGCCGGTCGAAGCGGAGTCGGAGTCGGTCGAGGCGCGTCTTGCTGTGAGACACCACTCGGCCGAGGGCAGGCACGAGCACGTGCTCGTCAACCTCGCGCCGCGTAGCGAGGGAGCGCCGGCCGCCTACCCGATCACAGGAGCCTCCGGCTCCATCTACGCCTTTGCCCAGGCCGATGGCACGATGGAGGTGGCGGCCGATTGTAGCGTGGTGCGGGAGGGGGAAGCGGTGCGGGTGGCACCCCTGGCAAAAACGCTGAAGGTGGCCGACTTGACGCTCATCGGCAGCCACTGTCGGGGTGTGGATCTGGCGCTGGGAATGCTGCGCAAGGAACGGCGTTTGACCGCCAAGGTCATCAACGTCGGCTCGTCGGCCGGCGTAGAGGCCTGCGCGAGGGGTGAGACCGACCTCGCCGGAACCCACCTGCTCGACCCGGCCTCCGGTGTCTACAACCGGGCCGAACTGGAGCGGCTGGGGACAGTCGCGGTCTTGATCAAAGGCTACGTGAGACGTCAGGGCATCTACTTCCGAAAGGAGGAGTTCCCGGCGGAGCCGCCGACGCTCGACCTTCTGACGGGGATGGCCGAGCTGCGGATGCTCAACCGCAACCGTGGGGCCGGCACCCGTGTACTTCTCGATCTCCTACTCGAGGAGATTGCCGGCGACCGGGGCGTCAAGCCGGCCGAACTCTGCGCCGCTATCGCGGGCTACGATGCGGAGACGCGCTCCCACAATGCGGTGGCCGCCGCCGTGGCGTCGGGTCGCGCCGATTGGGGTCTCGGGATCGAGGCGGTAGCGGTGGCCTACGAGCTGGGGTTCGCACCTTTGAGGGACGAGGAGTACGACTTCCTGACCCTCCGTAATCGGCTGGAGCGCGAGCCGGTGCAGGCCTTCCTCGAGGTGTTGCGGTCGTCCGAATTCCGGAAGGCATTGGGTGAGCTGCTGGGGTTTGTGCCCGACGCGCGCACCGGAGAACCGGTGTCGTGAGATGATGCGAGTTCTGAACATCGCACTCAGGACGGCCCACATCGGCGCCATGGGGATCTTGTTGGGAGGTCACGCCTTCGACGTCACTCCCGAG
>JABDII010000591.1 GCA_013003805.1 Gemmatimonadales bacterium | reverse complement strand
GCCCCCTCGGGTTGAAGGTGAACTGAAGGACCCGGTCCTAGAACTGCGTCGTCTCGAAGAAGACCTTCTCGAGTGTAACCGAGAGACTGCCCGCAGTCCCGAAGTGTTGTTGCCCAATAAACGGATCATCGGAGCAGGATAGGTGAACCTTCAGGTTCGAATTCGTCTTGATTGCACTCCCGAAAGTTCCAAGCCAGAACCGGAGATTCTGACTGTCGAAGAACGTGTTTGGAGCCTCGGGTACTACTGTGAACTCGGTCCCGAGAGCCGCCACATCGATGGGCGAGGGCGGCGTCAGGGGCGTCGCTCTGGTCAAGTTTCCGTTGTCGTCAGTCACCCAAATCCGAACCGGAATGGAGCTGGGGTTCACGACCTTCAGGGTAACCGAGGTGAGCCGGTCGCCAGCCTCGCATTCTGGGCAGAGGACCGTGACCGTCACCGTCTGCGTGTCCGTCCCGGACTCGTTCGTGTCGTTTGCGTCGTCCACGGTCTCGAACGTGGCGATGTTGGTGAAGGTGTTATCATCGCACTGAGCGGTGGAGAACGGACCAAACGTGATCGAGATGTTGAACGTGTGCGGTGCCACGTAGTCGCCGCCGTCGGCGACATTCTCGCAGACCGTCCCCAGCGTTACATCGTCGCCGGTGGCGGCCGTCGCCCGGTCGTCCACGACCTCGATGCACTCGTCGACGCGCGCGATCGTGGCGTTGGCGAAGTTGACGTTGGCGCTACCCGTGAATTCGGTCGTGCCGAGAGTAGCGTCAACCCCGCCATCCTTATCCCAACGCTTGTTCTGCAGCGTTGCCGTCGCCTCGTTGCTGCGATCGGTGGCGTCCAGCAGATCGGCACTGTACGTGCAGACTAGTGTCCCGCCATTGGCGGGTATCGTGTGCGGGAACGTCACGCCGCAGTTGACGCTGGCCGCAATGGCCGGCGACACCACATCCGCCACGCCGGTCAGCATGGCGCCCTTGTCCGGGTTCGGGTTGGTGATCGTGACATTGCCAGCAACCGCCCAGTCGCTGTCGGCAAACCCGGTTACGGCGACCATGATATCATAGCTGAACGTCGCCGTTTCCACGCCGGCGAGTACGGTCTGGGACGAGATGCCATCCACCAGCTTGGTGATCATCCAGTCGAAGTCACGCGTCAACGACGTGTTGGCGTTCTTGGTGACCGCGAGGTCGTGACAGATGATCTCCACGGTTGCGTCGTCCGAGTCGAGGATCACGCCACCGTCGCCGATCAGATCGGCGGTGTTCGGGTTGTCCCCCTCGTTGCTGCAGTCGTAGGTGTTGTTGTACATGTACGTGGTCGAGGCGGTGATGTCGCTCCTATCACCGGCGGCGATGTCGTCGTCCACGCTTACCGTATCGTTGATCGTGCTCTTGATCTCGACAGCGCCGGTGAAGTCGAAGTCAAAACCGGAACTCTGAAAGGCCCCGGTCTCCAGCGTGACGAACGCCGTGTTCGTGCGCGGGTCGCCGTCGGGAAGGTTGGCCATGTAGGTGCATTCCAGGGACTGGCCCGGGGACAGGGTCTGGGGTAGGGCCGGGTTACACACCACCGCTGCTGTTATGTCCCCGGCCGTCCCGCCCGTGATGATATCATCGACGTTGGTGATGACCGCGTCACCTTCCGCCTGGGATGGATTCTCGATCGTGATCGTCCCACGCACCATCCAATTGCTGAGTGCCATAGTAGGAAGCAGCGTCACGTCGATCGTATACTTGGCGATCTGCTCGTCGCCGGTGAAGATGTTGGCGCTCAGCGGGTCGACCGACTTCTCGATCTCCCACATGAATGTCTGGTCCGCCTGTGGAATGGCGTCTTTGGTAACGACGACGATCGGCCGGATCGCGACGTCCCATTCCTCGAAGCCGCCGTCCTGCTCCAATTGGTCCCCGAACCGCGAAGCAAGGGCGATGAACACGCCGCAGTCGCCGCCGAGCCCCTGATCGTAGGGGCATTGTGCGTCGGCAGCCCCGAAGTTTGCGACCGGGATGAGCATACGCATGTTCTGACGACCGCTACCGCTTCCGGGGTTCAAGGCGTTCAGGTCCACCCGGTTGTCGTCGCCGGCATCGAGGTTGTAAACATCGAAGCAGCTTCCGCCCCAGACGGCTGGACACGGAATCCCATCGAGCATGCCTGCGACATCGGCAGCGGTGGGTTCCGCATCGGGAACCTCGTGGCGGATGATTCGAATCTTATCGAGGGAGAGGTCTTCAGTGCTGGAGGACTCGTTGATGTCGAGGAAGAACTCGCGACAGAGGCCACTCGCGCAGGGCGCCGTGGGGATTTCGTTCAACGGCAAGTCGCGAGTGAAGTTCGGGCTATTATTCTCGTCCAACGGGAGCGGTCGGCCGCTCGTGTTGACACCGCTGATCACCGGGGTGTTCGCGCTGAGGCGGACGAATGGCCCGATCCGCCCGGTCCCGAAGACCTCCGGATTGGGAACACTGAATTCCGCGTCGTTGATAAGGCACGGTGCCTCCGGCGGCGTAAAGTTCACCGTCCTGAGGTCGCACACGGTGGGTGCCAACAGCGGGGAGGCGACCACCGCCTCGATCTCCGACTATGGCACCACAGGCGCCGTCGCGTCTGGTACAGCGGTGGGGGCGTCCTCTCCACAGGAGAGGGCGAGTAGGCCCGCCACCACCGCCATACCCACCCCCAGCAGCTTTCGAGCAGTTCTCATGTGTTGCCCCTTTCCCCATCAGTGGGAGCGCAAGCATCGCCGAGGCGTCTCCTCGGGGTTCGTCGCTCCCCCAACACACTGGTCATGGAAATGGCATCACCGCCGCCTCCCAGAGCTGAAGGAGATAGGGTGCACTCGAGTAGGACGAACCGGGGAGGGAGTCGCAACCAGCGGAACGCGGGCGGGAATCGGGAGCCGCCGACCCGCCCGCGATGGTGCGAATCCAGTCAGCCGCTGCCCGAATACTGATCTCTTGCGCCATCACACACTCTCCAGACATCGGCGCAAGGTGGAACGGGCCCATACAATAGGACTTTCCTGAAGGGTTCATGAACTTTGTTTGAAAGTTCTCACGGGGTGCTTGCGAGATTTGACCCGATCTTCAAATTTTGAACTGCTGGTCAAATAATCCCGACCCGGGAGTTCCCCTATGGCTGCCGATGGCCATTCTGCCATGAGGTCCCCCCGCATCCGCGAAAAGCGGCGGCGGCGGCAGGCGGAGATCCTCCACGCGGCGCTGCGGGCCTTTCGAGAGAAGGGCTATTACGGGACGACCCTCGACGATATCGCCGAAAGACTGGACGTCCGGAAAACCGCGCTCTACCACTATTTCCCGGACAAGGAAGCCATTCTGTACGAGTGCCACCGCGAATCCCTCGCGGAGGTCGACGGCTTCGTCAAGGACGCCCGTACGCAGTTTGCCACCGCCAGTGAGCAGCTTAGCCACATCATTCGGGAGCACGTGCGGGTGATGACCGAGACGCTCGAGGGCTCGCCCCTGGCCTTCGAGGTGACCGCACTCTCGGACGAACGACAGAAGGAGATCATCCGCGCCCGTGACCGCTACGAGCGTGGCCTCAGGAAGATCATCGATCAGGGGATCCGCGACGGCGAGTTCCGCTCGGTCAACTCGAAAATCGCCGTCTTCGCGATCCTGGGCGCCATCAACTGGATCGCGCGCTGGTACCAACCCGAAGGCTCCATCCGCACCCCCGAACTGGGTACCGAATTCGCCGATCAACTCGTCGGAGGCCTGACATGCCGACCGCAACCCTAGACCGCTACTTCACCAATCGCGACGCCACAACGTTTGCCTTCGAGGAGATCCTCTATACCAAACGCGACGGCGTGGCCACCATCACCATCAACCGGCCGAAAAACTACAACGCCTATTCCACGCCCGCGCTCGAGGAGCTGGCGACCGCATTCCGCGATGCGAGCTTCGACGACACGGTCGGCGTGATCGTCTATACTGGCGCAGGCGACCGGGCGTTCTGTACCGGTGGCGATGTCAAGGAGTACGCCGAGAAATACGTCGCAACGCCGCGCGACTACTGGAAGTACATGGGCCTCTTTCGCGCCTACATCGAGAGCATCATCAATACCGGGAAGCCGGTGGTCGCGCGGCTGAACGGGATGGCCGTGGGCGGCGGGAACGAGAGCCAGCTGGCCTGTGACCTGACGGTTATGGCGCAGCACACGCTCATCAAGCAGGTCGGCACCCACGTCGGCTCGGTCGCATGCGGCGGCTCGACCCAGTGGCTCCCGCTCGTGGTGGGCGACAAACGGGCCCGCGAGATCCTCATGCTGAACGAGCCTATCCCTGCGCTCAAGGCGCGGGACTGGGGGCTGGTCAATTGGGTCGTGCCTTCGGTCACCCGCGAGGGCGCTTGGCTTGAGGAGGCCAGCGCCGAAGAGATCAAGCAGGCGCAGCGCGGCCAAAACGGCTACGCCATCGATCTCTCGAAGTTGGACGAATTCGTGGAGCAGACCGCCAAGAAACTGCTGGCGTCGTTCCCGGAGTGCACCCGCTACACCAAGCAACAGGTCAACTTCTGGAAAGACCTGGCCTGGCACTCCACCGTGCGGCACGCGCAAGACTGGCTGTCCCTCCACTACACCTGCTGGGAGCCGGCCGAGGGGATGCAGGCCTTCGTCGAGAAGCGTGGTGCCCGCTATGCCCTCCTCCGCGAGCGAGCCGCGGAAGGACGTTCCTCGGAGACCCCGTGGGGAGCACCCATCCGATCCTGTGACGAGTGTGACGCGACCAACCTGCCAGCGGACCTCAAGTTCTGCGGCGTATGCGGCCGACAGCTCTCGTAACCGGCGCAGGGCGCGGCATTGGTGCTGCGGTGGCGCGCGCGCTGGCCCACGACGCCTGGGTGGCGGGGCTCGACACCACGTTCCCGGACCCGGACGGGCCGTCCAGCGCCGAGTTCACCGCGGACGTGACCAACCCCGATGCGATCGCCGACGCGATCACAACGATCGCGAGCGAGCGCGAGGGGTTGGACTGGGTGGTGTGCGCCGCGGGGATCATCCGCGACCGGGTGAGTTGGAAGATGTCGGATGACGACTGGACCCGGGTCATCGCCGTCAACCTGACCGGCGCCTTCAACACCGCCCGGGCGGCTGCTCCCCTGCTCCGCCGCTCGGCCCGGGGACGGCTCGTGTTCATCGGCTCCATCAACGGCATCCGCGGACGGTTCGGCCAAGCCAACTACGCCGCGTCGAAGGCCGGCCTCGTCGGACTCGCACGTTCGCTGGCCCTCGAGCTGGCGCGCGACCGCGTGACGGTCAACGTCATCGCGCCTGGTTTCATCGACACCCCAATGACCCAGTCACTGCCGGATGAAGTCGTGGCCCGGGCAGTGGCTCGGACCCCGTTGGGGCGGCTTGGTTCTCCATCGGACATCGCGGCCGCGGTGCAGTTCTTGTGCAGCGATGGAGCGGGTTTCATGACCGGGGCGGTGCTTCCGGTCGACGGCGGGCAACTCCTGGGAGACGTCGCATGACCAGCGTGCCGGTAGACACCAGCGTAGCCGACGGCATCGGCCGAGTCACCTTGCACCATCCTCCGCTCAACATCCTGACGCGCGCGGTCTTGGGCGGGCTTCGGGACGCCCTCGCCTCGTTGGCCGCCACGCAAGATCTCCGAGTGCTCGTTCTCACGGCGGAAGGGAAGCACTTCTCCGCCGGCGCCGATGTCGGAGAGCATCTGCCGCCGGACTTTCGTGAGATGATCCCCGAGTTCCTCGACACCGTAGCCGCCATCGAAGCGTTCCCCGCCCCCGTCATCGCCGCCGTCAAGGGACGGTGTTTAGGGGGAGGCTTCGAGTTGATCCAGGCTGCTGATATCGTGGTCGCAGGTGAGGGTTCCTCCTTCGGCCAACCCGAGATCCTGCTGGGCGTCTTTCCGCCGGCCGCGTGCGTCATCCTGCCGGAGCGGTGCGGGCATGGGAATGCGGCGGAGATCCTGTTCACCGGCGATCCCGTGGCAGCGGCAGTTGCTCACCGCATCGGCCTGGTACAGCGGGTGGTTCCCGATGACCGGCTCGAGCAGGAGGCCACCGCTCTGGCCGAACGCATCGCTCGGCACAGCGCTGCTGCCCTTCGATTAACCAAGCGAGCACTCAGGCGGACGCGTGGCAGCGAGTTCGAGACCGTCGGGTCTCTCTACATCGATGACCTGATGTCAACAGAGGATGCGCTGGAGGGACTCAGGGCCTTCCCAGAGAAACGGACCCCGGTCTGGAGCCACCAATGAACACGACGCCCGACGCGGTCTTTCCGGAGTGGTGCGAGGCGCCGTTGGACGAGGTGCTCTATCAATGTCGGGAGCTGGTGGAGGACACGGACTTCCCAACTGTGAAGCGGTGGCGTGAACGAGGCGGCAAGGTCGTAGGACACTTCCAGGTCTACTTCCCCGAAGAGATCGCTCACGCGGCCGGCATGTTGCCCTTCAAAGTGCGCGGTGCCCCGGTCGAGCCCACCCAGGCCGATTCACGCTTCGGGTCCTACCTCTGCTCGATCCTGAAAACGTCGCTCGAACTGGTCCTGAGCAAACGGGTCGAGTTGGACATGTTTGTCACCCACCCCATTTGCGACGCGGCGCGGAACCTCGGGGCAATATGGGGACGGAACTTCCCCCACCCGTGTGAGATTCTGTACCTACCCCAGAACGCAACATCGGCCCATGCCGCCGAGTATCTCCGCGGCGAATACGCCCGTCTCAAAGAATCGATCGAAGTGGTCAGCGGCCAACCCGTAACCGACGATGCGCTCCGCGCCTCGCTCGAGGTGTTCAACGAGAATCGAAGACTCTTGAGAACGCTCTACGCACTCAGGCGCGAATCGCCGTGGCTCGTGGCGGCGGACGAATCGTATGTCCTCATGATGGTCGGCGGCCTCATTCCGCGGGAGGAGCACAACGCGCTCCTCGAAGCGGCGCTCCCCATGCTCGCCGCGCGGCCGGCCAAGCGGCAAGACAAGATCCGGGTGCACTTCGAGGGCGGGTTCTGCGAGCAGCCGCCGCTCGACCTGATTCGCATGATTGGCCGGTCATGTTATGTGGTGGACGACGACTTGATGATCGGACTCCGCTGGATCGTGGAGGACGTAGCGACCGACGGCGATCCGCTCTACAACCTGGCCGAGGCGTATCTCAACCGGTCGTCGCACAGTCCGGTGCAACACGACCTCCGCAAACCCAAGGACAAGATGCTGCTCAAGCGGGTGGCGGATGCCGGAGCCGAAGCGGCCATCGTCATGGCCGCCAAGATGTGCGAACCGGGACTGGAAGAACAAGTCGTCAACACGCGCACGCTGGACGAGAAAAACATCCCGTACTTCGTCAGCGAATTCGAGGAAAGCATGACCAGCTTCGATCACCTGGAGATCCAGCTGGAGACCTTCGTCGAGAACATCCTCTTCGAATAGACACGGTGGATTCATGCCCGAGACACAGCGGGACGCCAGCATCGTAGGGCGCGGCAACGCGGAAGGCGCAAGCCTCTTTCGGCAGTGGTTCGAGGAATTGAGCCAAGTCGCCGAGGAGAACCGAGGCGCCGCCTACGTGTTCGTCATGGGAAGCATGACCGAACTCCTTCGCGTCTTCGATCTTCCGGTCGTGTTCCCGGAAATCAACTCGCTGCAGACGGCGGTTCGGCGCGTGGCGCACGAATACCTGGATGAAGCCGAAGACTACGGCTTTTCCCCGGACATTTGCGGGTACGTGAAGGCCGACGTCGCGGTCCAGCTCCGCCGGGGGCAGCACCCCATGGGGAGGATCCCAAAAC
>JABDII010000347.1 GCA_013003805.1 Gemmatimonadales bacterium | reverse complement strand
CCCATCTCCTGCAGTCCACGAATCACTTCCGGGGGGATCTTGCCCTCCCGGTCGATCCGGTCGCTGTCGACCTCCTCGCGCATGAACCGCTCGAGGCGTTCGAGGAAGGGCCGCGCGCGCGCTTCCTCTTCTGGACTGATCTCCGGGAACGGGTGCACAAGGTGGAGGAGAAACGAGCCCTCAAACAGTTGCCGGACGAAGCTCGGCGCTTGCCACTCTTTTTCCCGCGCGGCCTCGGCGACCTCCCGGGCTTCTTCCTCGGTGGCCAGTGGGGCATCCGGTTCCGGTGGCGACTTGGTTGGGGCAACGACGTCGGTCATGGGTCACGTCTCGATAGGAAGAGGATGAATAGCGTTGCTCATGGTGTCGTGAGAGGGGGGACGCGCGGTTGGATGCCGTTCAAGACCAACTCGACGACGTGTCTCTTGCGCGATTCCAGAAACTCGCGGTCGCTGGGGTCAACACCCAAGGCTCGGCTCAGTGTAGCGGCGTGAACCAGGGGGAACCAACAGAGGCCGATCACGCTCAAGAGGAGCTGAACCGCATCCGTGCTCCAGGATTGCTCGAGGTTGAGTTCCTCCTGCACCGCGGCAAGGGCCTCCTGGGCCACCTCAAGATGCGGCGAATCCTGGAGCTGCTTTCCTCCGCTCAATGCCTCCCACTCGATTAGGCGAACGAAGTTGGGATTCGTCGTGATGAAGTCGAAGTAGTCTGATACCACCCCGGCCAACACGACCTCGGGTTCTCTCCCACTGGCCCGCGCTCGCTCGCGCCCGTCGCGAACCGCCCGCCGGACGTCGGCGAAGCAGCGCTCCAGCACGGCCCGGTGGAGGTCGGCCTTCGAGCCAAAGAAATACCCCGGAGTGGCCCGAGACACGCCGGCCATGGCCCCGACGTCCTGTAGGCTGGTCGATTCATAGCCTCGCTCCGCGAATAGCCGCTCGGCCGCATCCAGGATGGCCTCCCGGGTGCGTGCCGGATCGCGACTTCTTTCGAGAGCAGATGTGACGCCTGCCATAGCGTTCCTTTACTTGCTAGACGTACAGCAAGTTATTTTGGATCCCTTCCAACGACAACTTTGGCCTTTCAGGCAGTCTCCCGTCCTCCTTGCAACTCCCAGCCTCCGGGGGCCCAATCCAGTGCGTCAGGGTCTTTTAAGTTCATGTAACATATGATGTTAGAATACGTTCTGGGGCGGCCTGATTCCTGCAAATCAGCCCAGTCGAGCCTAGGAGAAGCCCACAACTTGACCCTACTACGCTGCACTCAATGCCAGGCCCCGCTGCCGCTTGATGCCCCGTTTTGCCCTCAGTGCGGGGCTCAGGCGGCTACACCCGTGGTCGGGGTCGACGAGCAGCCGGAGCTGGATCTGGAGATCCAGTCCAGGCTGTCATCCGCCCTGGGGCCCAAGTATTCGGTCCGCGGGCTGATCGGCCGAGGCGGCTTCGCTGAGGTGTACGAGGTGTGGGATGAGGAGCTCCACCGACGGCTCGCCGTCAAGGTGCTCCGACCGGGCATCGCCTGGACCGGTGGGATGCTTACCCGGTTCAAGCAAGAGGCTCGCTCCGTCGCTCGTCTCACGCATCCCAACATCCTCCCCATCCATTTCGTGGGCGACGGAGGGGGCTTGGTGTACTACGCCATGCCCTACGTGGAAGGGCAATCACTGGCGCAGCTGATCAGGAATGATGGAGCGCTCGCGTGGGAGACTGCCGTCGACTTCGCAATCGCCTTGCTCGGGGCGCTCGAGCACGCCCACGAGCGCGGCTTGGTCCACCGCGATTTGAAGCCCGACAACATCATGATCGATGCCACTACGGGACGCGTTCTCTTGGTGGATTTCGGGATCGCCAAGCGGCTCGACGGGGGCAAGGGTGAAACGCAGACGGGATTCGTCGTGGGCACCCCACAGTACATGAGTCCGGAGCAGGCTCTGGGTCAGGGTGATCTCGACGGCCGCTCCGATCTCTATTCACTGGGTGCCGTGCTCTTTCAGATGGTGACCGGCACTCCGCCATTCGACGGTGACTCGTCCCAGGAAATTGTCGGGAAGCACATTGCCCAACCGCCACCAGTTGCATCCTCGAAGGACGCTCGCATTCCGCTCTGGCTGTCCGATATCATCGTACGTTGCCTCGCGAAGAGACCCGCTGCCAGGTACCAGTCGGCTGGCCAAGTGGCTGAGGCACTCAGGAAAGGCCTGACAGCGGGGCCGAATCAGGTGGTCAGCACGCAACAGGTGGCGCAACTTCTTGGTCAGGATCATCCCACCGAGATCATCGGCGGCTCGGGCCAGTCCGTGGCCGTACCCCGGTCTGCTTCGAGTACGCAGGGCCGGGGGAAGCGGCTGCGCAATCCTCTGGCTTTGGCTGCGCTCGGTGTCCTGCTGGTGATCGCGACCGGGGCTGTGGTCCGAATGACCAGTCCCTCGCTGGTCTTCGCCAATCGCCTGGTTCACTCGGTCCGGCTGGTAGTGAACGGGAACGAGTACGCGGTGGCACCGAGCAGCGAGTTTCGGCTGCGGCTTCCGCGGAAGCAGGGTCTGACGGCCCAGTGGTACCTAGATCGGATGAAGCGGACCGATGGGAGTGCGGTGGGAACGGGGTTGCAGGGCACACTGGTGGAAGACGAGCCTCGTGGCTCTGTCCAGTGGGCGGCGGACGTCAACGACGCTCAAGAAGTCCTGTTCGCCCCGCTCATCACGAACATGACGGACGAACCACTGAGCCTGACGGTGAATGCGGGCCTCGAGGGGGCGGAGCATTGCGGCTGTTCGGTGCCGCCGGGCACCACCCGGGCGGTCATCGGATACTACAGCCTGTACACCAACACGACGGTGGAAGCCCGGACGCCGGCTGGGCGCGTGGCCCGCTTTGAGAATCTCGGCCCCAAAGTGGATCCCCGGATTGGCGCGGTGGGCCTCAGGTTCGAAAAGAAGGACTTCAGTTGGCCGGCGGATCTCCAGGCTCGCTTTCGGTAGCACCCTTCGTGGCGTGATCGTCTGACGGCTCCGCCGGCCGAGCCGAGCGCCTCTGGGAGCCTAGGAGACTCCCGGGCGTCACGGCGTTGAACCCGTACTTTGCCCTCGCCCGGTCAACCGCGGTCGTCAGCTTGCGAAGGCGTTCACGATCGGGAGCCTCAAAGAGATCCGCCGGTGCAGACGGCACGAGGTTGGTTGCCGCCACGCCGATCAGCCGCACTCCCTTCCCCCGGCGCTTCACCTCGCTGAACGCGGCGCGAAACAATCCGCGAACGGCCTCCCAAATTTCCGGATCCAAATCGGTTGGCACCGTGAGTGTGCGCTGACGCGTGATGGTGCGAAAGTCGCCGTGCCGGAGCTTGAGCGTCACGGTCCGTGCCATGAGGGCGTCATGACGAAGCTCGGACGCCACCCGTGCCGTGAGGCGCTCGAGCGTGGTCTCCAGTCCTGCACGATCCTTCACGTCTGTGGACAGGGTTGTTTCGCGACTGATGGATTTCGGCTGGCGTCTACTCCTCAGGCCGACGCCACCATACCCATGGGCGCGGAGCTTGAGGAGTCTCGCCTGGTCAGGCGGCACCAGCCGTTCCAGGTCCGTTTGATCGAGTTGCTGGATTTGGATGACATCGGTGAGCCCGAGGCTGGTCAGTCGGGCCGCGGTCTTCGGGCCAATCCCGGGAATGGCTCTGAGGGGCAGGCCGGCCATAAACCCCTCTTCCCAGCCGGAGCGGACCTCGAGGAGCCCCCGTGGCTTTGCCAACTCCGAGGCGATCTTCGCGATCATGCGATTGGGGCCGACTCCGATGCTGCAATCGAGTCCGGTTTCCTCCTTGACCTCATCACGTATCTGCTCCGCCACCGGAAGCAGTGACCGAGGATACAACCGATCGGTCCCGGTGAAATCCAGATACGCCTCGTCGAGCGAAGCCATGACCACAACGGGGGAGTGGCGGAGGAGCACCTGACGAACCGCCTTCGATGCAGTCCTGTAGTGGGAGAAGTCCCCTTGAAAGAAGGTCGCATCGGGACAGAGTCGCACGGCCCGGGCGATCGGCATTCCCGAATGCACCCCGTAGCGCCGGGCCCCGTAGGAGGCGGACTGGACCACGCCTCGCTGGTCACGGCGTCCTCCGACCACGAGCAGGTCGACGTCGCGCAACTCGGGGTGACGTTGGCGGCACACCTCAACGAAGAAGGCGTCGAGATCGACGTGGAGAATCCGGGTGGTCATGCGATTCGGGCGGTCGGTTCTCGTGCGTGCTCGGGTTAGGTGAAGTGGATTGCCGTAGCCTTCACGGTTGCGAAGATTCGGTCGCCGGCCTCGAGTCCCATCGCGTCCGCCGATTGGGTGGTCACCAGTGCCACGAGGCGTCGCCCTCCAACCCTCAAGTGGACGTACGTCAGCGGGCCGGAACGCTCGAGGATCAACATCGCGGCGTCGAGCCGGTTTCGAGCCGAGCTCGGGTGGGGCTCGCGGCTCAGCACGATGTCCTCCGGCTGGATTATGGCATGGGTCGGGCCCTCGCGTTCCGCCACGACGTCGAGCGACAATCCGTCGCTTTGGAATACCGCAGCGAACGACGTCGCTCCGGGCTGCTCCGGCGCGGATCGAGTGACTGCTCCGGCCACAACGTTTGCCGCGCCGATGAAACGGGCGACGAACGCCGATGCCGGGTACCGAAAGACTTCCTCCGGTGTTCCGTGTTGAACGACCTCGCCCCCGTCCATGACCGCGACCACGTTTCCGAGCCGGAGCGCCTCGTCGAAATCATGGGTGACCTGGAGGATGGTGATGCCTTGGTCTTCGTGAAGACGCTGCAGGAGCTGGCGCAGGTCCTGACGGGTGGCCGGGTCGAGCGACGCGAACGGCTCGTCGAGCAGGAGCGTGTGGGGCCGAGGAGCGAGCGCCCGGGCCAGGGCTACCCGCTGAGCCTCGCCTCCGCTCAGGTGCCGCACGCCCCGGCCGAGGAGCGGTGCGATTCCCAGAGAGGCGGCCAGCTCCTGTACGCGTGCCAGACGCTCGGCCTTCGGTTGGGGGGTCCGGACCAGGCCGTAGCCAATGTTGTCCGCCACCGTCAAGTGCGGAAAGAGGTGATACCGTTGGTAGACGAATCCAACTCCGCGCCGTTCGGGCGGATGGTCCGTGACGTCCTCGCCCCGGACCATGACACGCCCAGTGGCAATCCGCGCGAGACCGGCCACGGCCTCGAGCAGGGTGGTCTTGCCCGAACCACTCGGGCCGATCACGAGTCCATAGCCCCCCTCGGGAACCTCGAGGCTGATGTCTCGGAGCTGAAATTCCCCGACCCGAAGGCCCACGCGGTCTAACCGAATCACCGTAACTCCCGCTGGTCGAGGAACCACACGAGCGTGAACACGGCCAGGGCGACCAAGAGGAGGATAACCGCCGCTGGGATGGCGGCACTCAGGCCAAAAGAGGTGAACCGGTCGAACAGGTAAACGCTTGCGACCTTCGGGTTGTACGTGATCACGACGATGGCGCCGAATTCGCTCACGCTCCTCGCCCAGGCCAGAACCGACGCGGCTAAGACGCCCCTCCCGGCCAAGGGGAGGGTGATCCGGCGGAACGCGGTCCAGGGCGGATCGCCGAGCGAGCGTGCCACCCGCTCGAAATGGGGATCGACGGCAGCAAATGCTTCCCGCGCGCCGCTCACGAGAATGGGTGCCGACACGAAGAGCATCGCGGCGATGATACCCGGGACATGGCTCACAAACTCGAGGCCCAGGTTGGCCAAGGGACCACCAAGCGGAGAGCGGCGGCCGAGAAACAGGATCAGCGCGATGCCGGCAACTGGATGAGGGATGACGACGGGTAGGTCGATGATGCCCTTGAGTAGCCGCCGACCCGGAAACGAGGTCCGAGC
>JABDII010000338.1 GCA_013003805.1 Gemmatimonadales bacterium | reverse complement strand
ACCGTGCCCCGCGCCTAGGCGCGTTCTGGCCATGCCATCGTAGAGCCAACCGGGAATGGTGTTCACCACCGCGATTCCGTCCGCCCCCGCTTCCTTCGCGGCCACGGCAATCTCAACCACGTCAGGCACAACCGGTGACAGTTTGGCGATGACTGGACGATTCGTGGCTGCTCGGACCCGAGAGACGATATGAGACACACTCGTCGGTTCGGCGCCAAATTCGATGCCGCCTCGCGCGGTGTTGGGACATGAGAGGTTGAGTTCGTAGGCGGCGATCCCATCCACGGCATCGAGTCGCCCCACGACCTCGGCGTATTCGCCCATCTCGAATCCCACGACGCTCACGATGACGGCGGTGTCGCCGAGGAGGGCCACCATGTCCGGGACCTCGACGCGGCACACATGCTCCACCCCGGGGTTGGCCAACCCGACGGAGTTCAGCATGCCACCGTGGAATTCGGCCACACGTGGCGGAGGGTTTCCACCGCGGGGCTCGAGCGATACCGACTTGGTGATGACACCCCCGACCCGGCGGAGATCCATGACGCCGTCGAGCTCCGTGCCGAAGCCCGCCGTTCCCGCCGCGAGGAGAATGGGGTTCCTGAATCGCCGTCCGAAGGCTTCGCGGACAAGACGAGGTTGTCCCACTAGGGCTCTTCTTCTTCTTCGTCTCCGTCGAGCCGTCTATCGCGAACCGGCTGGCGCCGTGCCGGCTGCGCCGGTCTGGCCCGCTCCGGCTCGGGAGGCGCGCTTCGCAGAGCGATGAAGGATCGAAGAGAGTCTTCCAACGAACGGTAGGCGGGGAGGTCCTCCCCGGAGAGAACCGCAACATAGGGGCTCTCCGCATAGCCGGCCATGAGGAGTTGGCGGAGAGCCGGTGCCAGAACCGGCTGGAGATCGGCGAGCGCCAGCACGGCCTTGGGAGCGTAGGGAGATTCCGGCCATGTTTCCACCAGGCGCTGGAACATCCGGCTGGCGAGCGCCGGCGCCCCGAGCGCGTCCCTCGTTCGCTCTGCAGCGAGGAAGGTTTCCAAGTCCCCTTGGGGCGTGTCGGCCCGAACAGAATCGGCTTGTCGGACCCGCTCGATCTCGGTCAGCAGTTGACCAGCCTGAAAGCCAGCCGATCGGCCGAATTCCCGCAATTCGACCAGTGAGGGTTCCAGCGTGCTCAACTCGCTCACCTCTCGCACTGCGGCCAACTGGAGTCGAGCGAGGGCCAGCCGCGCCCGCGATCCTGCGTCGGTGCCTTCCTCACCCGTCTCGGATGCCATCCTCAGGCGTTCCTTCGCCCGGGCGCTGTCCACCTGGAGCAACCGCTCGCCGTCCTCGAGGAGCCAGCGTGCCTTGATTTCCGCATCTACGCCTGGGATCTCGATGAGCCGGTCTGTCAGCGCCGACGCCGCGGCGAGGTCGCGTCGCCTCATGATAGCAAGCAGCGAATCCCACTCGACGGTTGAGTCATTGCGAGCCATGAGGCTATCGGCCAACGCGACGGCATGGCCCAGACTCCCCGCGCCACTCAGCGCGAGAATCCGTGTCTGGTCCGACGTTGAATCCTCGAGGTCTTCGTAGATGTCCAGCGCGGCCTCATAGCGACCCGCTCGGGTTAGAGCCAGGGCTTGGTTTAGGCGCGCGCGTCGCCGGGTGAGGGAGTCCCCGCTCTCCAGCGCAGGTCGAAGTGCCGCTTCTGCGGCGAAGAAACTTCCCAGTTCGAGCTGGCATTCTCCGAGCAAGAGGGCCGCTTGCTCGACGAGGGCCGGGTCGGGACTGGTGTAGATCGCCTCGCGCAACGATGAAATCGCAGTCGCGCAGTCCCCGCGTTTCTTGTATGCCCTGCCGCGATGGACCATCGCGTCGTCGGCCCATTTGCTCTTCGGATGATGGACCAGCACCGACTCGGCGCGCACGGCAGCTTGGGCCCACAGTCCATCCGCCTCGAATGGTCGACCCTCTCGCTCAGCTTTCTCCGCCTGGTTTGCCAGGCGGTTGGCGTTGTACATCCCGTTGAAGTAGGCGCAGCCTGCGCCGAGGGCCAGCAGGAGTGGGAGGAGGGAACGTCTCACGGCTCGGTACGGATGGCCTGATCGACCCCGACCTTGCGTTCGAACTCGAGGAGGTAGGCCACGATCGCGTCGGCGATCGCGGAGGCAAGGCGCTTCTGACGTGATGGACTCATGAGGAAGCTGGCATCGCCGCGATGGGTGGCGTAGCCCATTTCGAACAATACCGCCGGCCGCCGGCCGAGATTGAGAACCGCCAGCCGGTTGGATTGATGCACGCCCCGATTCTCTCCAGGGTGGATCTTCTCGACATGCTGCTGCATCAGCGCCCCGGCGCGCTCCGACTCCCTCAGGTACTCGTTCATCTGAAGGTCTCGCAAGATGAAATCGAGGGCGCTATGCGACGGGAGATCCTCGGACGTCTCATATCGCAGGGCTTGGTTCTCCATGCGGGCCACGCGGTCGGCGTCCTCGGTGTTCTCGTTGCCGATGATGTACGATGAGAATCCGCTAATCGATCGATAGTCCGGGCGGCGGCGGGGATCGAGGGCGTCAACATGAAGGCTGACGAACAGATCACAGTCTTGCGCACACCGCGCCGCGCGCGCGGCGAGCGGCACAAAGGTATCGGCCGTTCGCGTCATCCGAACCGTGATGCCCCGGCGCTCGAGCTCCTCCTTGAGACGAAGGCCGACCTCGAGCGTCACATGCTTCTCCTTGACGCCACGCGGGAAGAACTTGCCGGGATTCCCTGGAGCCCTGCCACCATGGCCCGGGTCGATGGTAACGACATGCCCAGGCAAGAGACCATTCGGTAACCGGGGGACCACCGGGGCCGGCGGTGGACCGGTCTCGACGAGCCGGACCGTGCTACCCTCATACCGGTATCGCTCGCCGAAGAATCGCGGCAGGACTTCAGCGACAAACTGGAAGGGGAGGTAGACCGTGTCGCTCACCACCATTGCAGGCACGGCCAGGGTCTCGATTCGATCGTTGAACCGGTAGAGCGGAGCGCCGAGCAGGAAATGGAAGGACTGCCGGGCGATCACCACCTGAGTCCACGGATCGTCGCGGGTGAGACTCCCGTTGAGCGCCGCCACCAGGGCCGGGCCCGAGAGAAGTGCCCCCCCCATTTCGTCTTGACGCACCTCAATTCGCGTCTCCCCTCGTGGGGTCGAGACGACGAGCGACGCCGGCGGCGGATCGGCCGGCCCGCCGAGCAGGGCGAGCATGAGCGTGATCACGGTCGGTATTTCCTCGATGCCGCGCGGGACATCTCACGTTCCGCGTCGCGGCGCTTGAGGTCCTGGCGGCGATCGTACTGTTTCTTCCCTTTCCCCAGGGCAAGCGTCACCTTCGCATGCCCGTCTCGGAAGTAGAGATCCAGGGGTATGAGCGTGAGACCTTGCCGTTCAACCGCGCCAATCATGCGCGCAATCTCCTTTCGGTGCAGGAGGAGCTTCCGCGGTCGCTGGGGATCGTGATTATACCGGTTCCCGTGCTCATAAGGCGTGATCGTCATGCTTTCGAGAAATACCTCTCCCTGCCGGACACGGGCGAAGGCTTCCTTGATCGAGGCCTTGCCGTGCCGCAAGGCCTTGACCTCTGTCCCGGTCAGCACCATCCCGGCTTCCCACGTATCCAGGATGTGATAATCGTGGGTGGCTCTGCGGTTGCGCGCAATGACCCGCCTGGATGCGTCGGAAACCGGTGTTTTCCTCCCCATGGGTTCTTCCGTAACCGCAAGATAGACAGCGAGTTCCACGGAATCAATCGAATCCTTGACGGCACGCGTGGACAACGGGTACCTTGCCGCCAGGCCGAAGTGGTGGAACTGGTAGACGCGCTGCGTTCAGGGCGCAGTGGGCGCAAGCCCGTGGGGGTTCGAATCCCCCCTTCGGCATGTCGAGCCTTGCAAGGCCTATGCCTTGGAAGGCTCTCTTCTTAGCCGTTCTCTGGCTCCTCGAGTCCCCCCTTTGGCTCCGGTCCGTCTCGATCCGAGGACATACCTGGACCTCCGGCGAGCTCAGTCGCCCTCAATACCGGGCCATCTTCCGGTCGATCTTCCGAGCCCACGCGTCTATCCCTCCGGCCAGGCTCCGCGCTCTGGGAAACCCTGCGCGGAGGAGCAACTGGACTGCCCTGAGGGAACGGACCCCGGTATGACAGTAGGTGACGATATCGGGGTGGCCCTCAAGCTCGTGGAAACGAGCCGGAAGTTGGCCGAGCGGGATCAGGCGGGCATTGTCCAGATGAACCAGGTTCCATTCGCGGGGCTCCCGCACGTCGAGCAGGAGCACGCGTTCCCCCTGGTCGAGTTCCCGGGCCAGGTCCTGAACAGTGATCTCCGGCCCTTCAACGGCTGGCGGAGCAGCGACGCCACAGAAGGCTTCGTAATCGATCAGCTCAGTGACGGTGGGATTGGGCCCGCACACTGGACAGTTGGGGTCCTTCCGGAGCTCGAGCTCGCGAAACTTGAGCCCGAGGGCGTCGAACACGACCAGTCGTCCCAACAGTGATTCCCCCACGCCCAGAATGAGCTTGAGAACCTCCAAGGCCTGGATGCTGCCGATGATCCCTGGCAGTACTCCGAGG
>JABDII010000313.1 GCA_013003805.1 Gemmatimonadales bacterium | reverse complement strand
CCCATGCTGAATGTGCCGCCCACCCGCTCGCCCCCGTAGGCGCCCATGGTCTTGAGCGCGAGCCCGCGCCGATCGAGCGCGTCGTTCAGCTCCCAGATGACGGTGCCAGCGGAGACCCGCATCAGGTGATGGCGCACAATGAGCTCAGCGTTCTCCACCACCGGGGCATGGTCTACCGGAGGGCAGGGAACGCTGTCCTTCAGGACCTGCCAGTCGGGGTACTCGACTCCGGTGAGCCGGTCGGTCAGGAGGGCGACACCTCGTTCCTCAGGGCGCGCGGCGGGCGACCAGGTGCAGAGCGAGCCAATCGGTTTGATCGGGAGGCTCTGCTGGTAGGCGAACGCGACCACGCGGATGAGCTCATCCTGATTCCGCGGCCGGGCCCAGATGATGGGTCTCAGCGTAAAGGTCTTCCCGAAGTTGCTGCGGAACGCCTTTGGTCCGCTCCGGCTCACGATGCCGTCGCGCTCGAGCTCCGCGAGGGACACGACCGGAATCTCTCGCCGTTTCTCGGCCAAGAGCTTCGCCAACCGGTCCAAGGTCGAGCGCAAGTTCCGGAGCGGATGTACGGCACTCGGACGGCCGTAGCCGCCTTCGGCCGTCGTGGTGGATCGTTCGAGACGTGTGCGAGACATGCTGCTCTCCTGGGGGGCGTAGGCTTTTCTATTGGTCACTGCATCCCCGAGCACCCATCACCCGCGGAGCAAGCCACTACCATCGTGGCGGTGAGGGCCATGACCCATACGATCGTCAGCGGGTTGAATTGTTTCTTCTCAACCTGCACGATCTCAGCGAGCGAGATTCGGGTCGCCTCACCCTCGACATATCCCATGAGGGAGTCGTCGCGGACGAACGGTTGATCGAATACCAGCTTCTGATTCTGGGTGGTCTCGACTCGCACCTTGGACGGCCGTTCTGTCTCCACTAGCTGCTGTGGCGCAACGGGCTGAACCCGCCAGGTGGTGCAGCCGGCGAGATAGAGCGCCATCACGATGAGGGAGGCGAATTGTCTGGTACGCATGGTTGTTCCCCGGTTCAGGTTCCAGGGGAACGGTGGCATGCGCCGGTCAAGGAGGGGTCAAGCGGGAGTGAGGAGTGAGGAAGGGGGGGGTGGGACCGATAGCCGATAGCTGATAGCCTCCTTCTTGACGTACTCCCCTTGAATCCCCACCATATCAGAGCAATCCAGCACACCGATATAGCTCACTGGGCCGCCATCCCTCACGGCCTGTAGGAATCCCAGTCTCACTGGGGTGCCATGAGTTTTTTGCTGGAACGGGTGCGGAAGGCGCTACGACCCCATTACGAGGTCGAGCGGGAACTCGCGTCCGGGGGAATGGGGATCGTATTTGTCGCCCATGATCCCACCCTCGACCGCCGGGTTGCCATCAAGGTCCTGCGGCCTGAAATGGCCACCGCCGTGGCCGCCGAGCGTTTTCTTCGTGAAGCCCGCCTCCTGGCCACGCTGAGCCATCCTAACATCGTCGCCATCCATCAAGCCGGCGAAGCCGGCGGCCTGCATTACTACGTGATGGACTTGATCGAGGGCGAATCACTCGCGGCCCGGCTCGAGCGGGGTCCCTTGTCGCCGCCCGATGTCGCCTCACTCGGGGTCCAGCTCTTGAGCGCGCTCGAGGCAGTTCACCAGCTCGGCACGGTACACCGCGACGTCAAACCCGCCAACATCTTCTTGATGAAGGACCGGGCACTGCTCGGCGATTTTGGGATCGCGCGCACGTCGAGCGACCCCACCTTGACCAAACCCGACCAATGGGTGGGAACCCCGGCCTACGCGGCGCCGGAACAATCGACCGGCGACGTGTCGCCGCGGACCGACCTGTATTCGGTCGGGATGGTGCTGTACGAGGCCTGCTCCGGGCGACGATGGAGTCCGGAAGTTCGCGCGGCCGATGCCGATTGGACCGGCGTTCCGCTCCGCGTGGCCGCGTCGCTTAAGCGTGCGCTTGCGCGATCGCCGGACAATCGGTGGGCCGATGCCACGGAGTTTCGGAAGGCGCTCGAGCGGATTCAACACCGGTCGATCCTCCGGCCGGCAGGTGTCATGGCCCTGATCGCCGCGGCCGCCCTTCTCTTGTTGGTTCCTCCGGCTCCGCTCTGCAACTTGTTCTCATGGTGGCCCCGCTGTGGTGGTCCGCCAGCGCTACCCGATCTCGCCATTCCGCCGCTGGCCGTTGCCGGCGGAGTGGAGCAGCGGCTCGGGCATGAGTTTGCGGAGGCACTCCATTTCAAACTTCGGGGCCTACCCGGCATCGAACTGGCCCATCCCGACTCGACCCGGGCGCACAATCGAACGGAGGGGCGGCTCACGCGGCAGGGCGACGAGCTCCTAGTATCGATGGACGTCCTCGACGCCAACGGCGAGCGCATCAGGCTGCCGGAGCACCGCGCGAAGGAAATTGCGTGGGCCGCGCTGCCGGACTCGATCGGGTTGGACCTGGTGCGCGAGGTCTTCCCGCGCTCGGTCGCGGTTTACGGGTCAATACCGAGCCTAGCGACCAAAGAATTCCGCGCAATCAGCGAGTTCCTCGCCGGCGAGATTGCCTTCGGCCGCGATGCCTGGACGGTGGCCGCCGATCACTTCGAGGCCGCGCTCACTATCGATTCGACATTCGCCCAGGCCGCCTGGCGCCTGGCCGACACGCGACGGTGGCGGCGGATTCCATCCGATATTGATCTGGCCGGAGTGTACGCCGCTCACAAGGCCGACTTCGGTCCTCTAGACACGCTCCTGATCGTGGCCCAATTAGAGCCCGAGTTGGCACGACGGAGTAGAATCTACGCCCACGCCGATTCGCTCTATCCCCATGACTTCTACTCGAAGTTCGTCTATGGCAACGAGCTGTTCCATCGCGGCCCGCTCTCGGGTGTGCCGCTGGAACAAGCCCTCAACACAATGGAAGTAGCGAGGACACTGAATCCGCGCTTCGGGCCGGTGCTGAATCAGGTGGCCTGGGCATACATCAGCCTTGGCCGTCGGCAGGAAGCCGCCCGGACAGTCGCGCAACGCGACTCGATCGATACGCCGCCCGGCGGCGATCTCGATGTCGGGAGATACCTGGGCCTGGCGTACCTCTACCGCTTTGCACCCGACTCGGCCGAAGCTATCGAACGCGTGCTCTTGGCCGGTGCCGATGAGGCGTTAATCACTGAGCTCGTGCGGGTCGTCCGGATGGCGCTGTCGTTTGATATCCCGGACGCGCAGCTCCAGCTTGGCGGTTGGCTGGCCAGCCTTCCCGATGCCACGCCACTTCAGCATGCCGCTGGTCACACGGCCCAGGGATTGGCGCTGATTGCCATTGGCCGGCCTGTCCGCGGCCTCGCGCACCTGGACTCCGCCCTTACCCTATCGCCGACCGACGAGGCCCTCCTCCAGGCCAACGAGTGGCGCGTTCTACTACCGGCGCTCGGCGTCGAGGGTCTGCCCGAAAACGAGATGAACCGCGGGCGCCAAGTCCTGAAGACGGTGGCATCCGACGGCCACCCCGGCGTCCGCGCGGCGTGGGCACTGGGAGTCGATGCCTACCACAGAAACGACGCTGCCGGGCTGGAAACCTGGCTCACGAGGGCAAGACAGCATGCCATGGGTGACGAATCGTCAACACGACTCGTCACCCTGTTGGATGCCATGCGCCGAGCTCTCACCGGCGATCATGAAGGTGCCTTAGAGCTGTCACGGCCGCTGTTCACGAACGATTCCGCCGGTCGCGTAGCCGATCCGTTCGCCAGAGCAACCCTCCATCGTCACCGAGCAATCTGGTACGAAAAGATCGGTCAACCGCAGCACGCGGAGAAGGAATGGCTCTGGTATGAGAACTCGGATTTTCCGGGATGGCTCGAAGGCGAGGCTCATGCGGCCGAGATCGACTGGGCCGTCGGGACCTACGCCCGCCTTGAGCGGAGCCGGGTGCTGCGTGCGTTGGGCAATGAGGAACGGGCCTGCCAGATGGTGCGGCGCCTCGTCGAGATCTGGAGAGACCCGGAGCCTCGAGTAATCCCGCTTCGGGATCGGGCCGTAGCTGGCGCCGGCGAGTGTGGCTCGTGATCACCTGCCGGACGTTCGGCCCAGTCGAGGTGCGTGTCGATCACGAGCCGGCCCCGGCCGAGCTGCTTTGGCGCAAGAATCTCGCGCTGCTCATCTACCTGGCGCGCTCGCCCCATCGCCGGCGGAGCCGCCAACATTTGATCGGCCTCCTCTGGGCCGACAAGGACGAGAAGGCCGCGCGGCACTCGTGGACCGAAGCACTCCGCGTTCTCCGGCAGATCGTGTGCGAGGACAAGCTGACGGCCGAAGGGGATACGATCGAGCTTGCCGATGACGCGATCGAGCTCGACGTCGATCGATTCGAGCGGGCCGTGGCGAGCGGTGAGGCCGCTCGGGCGAGCGACCTGATCACCGGGGATTTCCTCGAGGGATTCGCCATCGGTGACGCGTCCGAGTTCGAAGACTGGCTCACCGCGGAGCGGTCGACACTGCGCAGGCAGGGTGTCGAAGTCTTGGCAAAAGACGCCGACGGCCTTCTCGCCGGCGGACGCGTGAGCGATGCGGCCCAGCGTGCTGAGCGCGCCGCAGCAC
>JABDII010000297.1 GCA_013003805.1 Gemmatimonadales bacterium | reverse complement strand
CTCGTATTCCGCCTGTGCCAGCGGTGTCGCCATCCCGTCTGAAGCATTCAGGCGCGACAGGGGTGTGGCGCAATACACGCCCGAGTCCGCGCCGTCGACAAATCCCTTCCAGCCGATCTTCTTCAAGTACGGGAACTTGAGGTAGGTCCACGGCTCCACCCGCTCCGCGATCCACTCGGGGTACTCGGCCGGTGCGTACATGCCGATGCGCTCCCCGTCCGGAGAGACGACGCTCACCTTCCCGTCGTAGAAATTGACTTTGTTGTTCTGGTCCACCGTGCCGATATAGTAGGTCCGATGATGATAGATGTCACCGAGGATGAGCTCGGCATATTCTTGGTTGCCCATGACGATGTCATTGAACAGCTGGAGCGAGAACTGGGCGAAATCGATCGCCCAGGTGCCGATCTCGGCAATCTGCGCCCGTTGTTCGTGGGTGATCCCCTTGGTCAGGCCGCCCGGGATGGACGTGCAGGGATGGACCTTACGCCCGCCGATCATCTCGATGATCTCATGGCCGTGCTTCCGGGCTTGAATTACCTTGCCGCCGATCTCGAGCCCGACTTTGTGGATGACTCCGAGAATGTTGCGCTCGGCAACCGGCGCCTCCGGCCCCATCACGAAATCCGGACCAGCGAGCGCGTAGAAGTGCGTCGTATGATCGGTGAAGTAGAACCCGCTGTAGAGGAGTTCCCGGAGCAGCTTGGCCGGGCGGGGCGGATCGACATGGTACACCGCATCGGCCGCTTTGGCCGCCGCCATGTGATGTGCCTCGGGACAGACCCCACAGATCCGGTTGGTCAGCAGCGGCATTTCCTCGACCGGGCGTCCGACGCAGAACCGTTCGAAGCCGCGCAGCTCCGGAACCTGAAAGTAGGTGTTGGCGACGTCGCCTTCCTCATTCAGGAAGATTTCGATCTTTCCGTGACCCTCGAGGCGCGTGATGGGGTCGATCGTGATGCGTTTCATGCTCACTTCTCCTCCCCCGTCTGCCACGCGGACTTGGCCGCGCCGAGCAACGAGCCGGCGAGACTGAATCGGTAGAATTGGCCCGCCGGGTCGACTAACCCGTCGAGAATGCGGTCGATTTCATCTTGGTCGTCGCTGTCGATGACGGACGCGAAGGCCGTCATGAGCCGGGCGCCGAAGTCGATCACCCCTTCCGCCGGGCCGTAGCACCCGATGCACTGCGCTCCGGCCAGGGGGCACAGAGCCCCGCAGCCATTCCGCGTCGCGGGTCCGTTGCACGGGATCCCCTGTTCGAGCAGACAGAGTTCGGGATCGACATGCTCGAGGTCCTGAATGCGGGTGAACGCCTTGATCGTCTTGATGTTGCGCTTCCGGGAACACTCGTCGCACACAGTCGTGGCGCCCGCTCCGATGGTTGCGCCGGCCGGCGGGAGTTCCGCCTCCCCCTTTAGGGCCTTGATCACCAGGTCGATCACGGCCCCGATTTGGGTCGACTCGGGTGGACAGCCCGGCATGTAGTAGTCGACGGGGACCACCTGGTCCAAGGTCTTAAGCACGGGATAGAACTTCGGGATCTCGAGCTCTCCCTCGGGTACGGTAACCGAGCTCTGGGGCCGGACCCCGTCCGGGTTGTCCGTTGAGACGGAGTCGTAGGCCGCGTCGAACACGTCCTTGGGGCTCGAGAAGTTAGCCAGCCCCGGGATGCAGCCTTCGCACGCGCAGGACCCGAAGGCGACCAGGAACTTGGACTTCTTCCGGAGGAGCTTGGCGATCGCCTCGTTTTCGCTGTTCCGAATGCCGCCGTTGAAGAGTGTGAGCGTGATCGCCTCGTCGGGGAGCGCCTCGACGTCCTTGTACTTGGCATCCATGGCCACCGGCCAGAACGCGACATCGAAGTTCGCATCGACGTCCAGGATCTTCTCGTGGATGTTGAGCACCGCGATCTCGCACCCGCCGCATGAGGCGGCCCAATACATGGCGAATTTCGGCTTGTCGCTCATGCCTCCACCTCCACGGACGCCGTTGCCTCTTCCGCTACGGTCTCGAGTCCCGCTGCGCCTCCGTTGACGGAGGCCTTCCCCATCCAGTTGAGCGGCCCCAGCGCACGAATCTCCTGGACCATCTCTCCGATCGCTTGGGCCAGCTGTACGCCTTCCGCAGCACTCGCCCAGACCAAGCGCACCCGCTCCGGCTCGATTCCCATCTGCTTCAGAGTGCGTTGGAGTAGCCGGTGTCGCCGTAGGGTCTTGTAGTTCTGCTCCAGGTAGTGGCACTCCCCAGGATGGCATCCCGTGATCAGGACGCCGTCGGCGCCCCCGGCAATGGCCCGGAGCACGAAGGTCGGATCGAGGCGCCCGGAACACATGAGCCTGATCAGGCGCACATTCGGCGGATACTTGATCCGAGCCGTTCCCGCCAGATCGGCGGCGCGGTAGCTGCACCAGTTACAGGTGAAGCCCACGATGACGGGTTCGAACTGCTCTTTCTGGTCGCCCATAATTCGTCCCTTGATGGAGCCCTTCGCAGTTAGGCAGCCGCCGGCTCGAGCGGGGAATCCACATCGAGCATGAGCAGCCCGTCGATCTGTCCCAGGATCTGTTCGTTACTGAACCCGGTGCCGGAGATCGCACCCGCCGGGCAGGCCGCGACACAGGTACCGCAGCCCTGGCACAGGGCCGCGTTGATCTCGGTGACCGCGCGGTCTTCGGCGAAGGTGATGGCGTTGAACGGGCACAGGTCATTGCAGATCCGGCAGCCCGAACACTTTGCTTCCTCCACCGTTGCGCGCACCGGCTCCAACTCGATTTCGCCTTGTTGGATGCGCCCCAGGATCCGAGCGGCGGCCGCCGCCCCCTGCGACACCGTTGCCGGTATGTCCTTCGGGCCGGCGACGCAACCGGCGACGAATACGCCTTCGGTCATGGTCGCCACGGGATCGAGCTTGGGATGCTTCTCGATGAACCACCCATTGGCGCTACAGGAGATCCCGAATCGCTTGGCGACCTCGGCTGCATCCCGCCGCGGTTCGAGTCCCGCCGAGAGGATGACCATGTCTACCGGAATCCGCCGCTGCCGGCCTGCCAGCGTGTCCTCGACTTGGATGATCAGTTGGTCTTCTTCCCCCGGAAGGCGCGCGGCATCGGTCACCTCGGCCACCTTGCCTCGCACGAAGAGCGTTCCCTCCTCCAGGACGCGCTGGTAGAACTCGTCGTAGTCCTTCGCTGGAGTGCGAATGTCGATATAGAAGTTGTACACCGTCGCCCCGGTCCGCTCCTTGACGAGGTGCGCGAATTTGAGGCTCTGCATACAGCAGATGGCCGAACAGTGCTTGTTGTAATTGCAGTCCCGGCTGCCGACGCAGTGAATGATGCCCACGGACTTCGGGGGCTTCTTGCCCTCGCGCGAGACCACGGCGCCGTTGGTGGGTCCGGACGCATTGAGCATCCGCTCGAACTCGAGGCTAGTGAATACGTTCGCCAATCGTCCGTAGCCGTATTGTGGGATCCGGCGGGCGTCGAACATGTCAAACCCGGTCGCCAAGACGATGTTGCCGACCTCGACGGTGAGAATCTCGTCTTGTTGCTCGAAATCGATCGCTTCTGTGGGGCAGAACTTCTGGCACGCCTTGCACTTGCCCTTGATGAAGTAGGTGCAGTTCGGCCGGTCCACGACCGGATACTTGGGGACCGCCTGCGGGAACGGCGTGTACACCGCCTTCCGATAGTTGAGCCCTGCCTCGTACACCGTGTCGATCACGTTCTTGGGACACTTCTCGACACAAATACCGCAGCCCGTGCACAGGTCGGTATTCACATAGCGTGCCTTCTGCCGGATGGTCGCCGTGAAGTTCCCGACATAGCCATCGACCTTCTCCACTTCGCTCCACGTGAGCAGCGTGATGTTGGGATGCGAGCCCACCGAGACCATGCGGGGCGTCAGGATACATGCTGCAC
>JABDII010000283.1 GCA_013003805.1 Gemmatimonadales bacterium | reverse complement strand
CCCTCGAGCCGGACGAACAAATTGATGCGGACTTGCGTTTCGATGCGGGTTCTCCTGGCTATGGCACGGTGGCACTGTGGGTCTGGACGAGCTGTGGCCTCAAGAAGTTCCCCACCTACAACGTGACCATCAAACCTTAGAGGTGACCATCAACTGATCATCCAAGACTGAATGAGGCGCGCACGGCAAACGCTGGGCGCGCCTCATTTCAAGACTGTTCCCTCCACAGCTGTGACGCAGCTCATGAAACCGCGGCAATGAATTCGATGTGCTGCCGCGGGCCCGCGCCCATGACGCTCAAAGATCTGCAGGCAGAGCGTTCTGCAAACGCTTATTTGCTCAACTGGCCTCCCCTTCCGAGTCAGACTCTCGTAGCGGGAGTGGTTGCCATCCCGGGACTTGTGTCCACCGCTGTGACCATCACGCATCGCAACTTCGCGTTGTCGTGCGTCTCCCTGCGGAGAGCTACCACCGAAACCCGTGGCGATTGCAGGACCTACCCTCGATGTGCGGTTCCTTGCGGTATTCTCGGAGCAACTTAAAATCCCTTGGGGGCAACCCCGTGCGGGTTGACGCCCACTCTACCCAGCCGCCCCGCTCGCGTCCGCCCTGTGTGCACTCGAGCCATTGGCTCTCGGGCGCACGCCGCGTCGAGTCCCGCCCCGGGCATTGGTTTGAGCGCCAACGATCTGCGGTCGTAGCAGGGCGCTGCCGATTCGCGTCGAGGACTCCGGCATCAGAGTTCTTCCGCTCGGAGAGAAGTGGAGGACTGAATGATCCCACCGAGGCTTTGGCAGGCGGCACTTGCCGCGGCGGTTCTTTCCGTCGGGTGCGCACCTGCGCTCGGCACCCCCATACACCAGGAGATCGAGAACCTACGGGCCTTCGCGAAGCTCTACGGCGTCGTCAGGTACTTCCACCCCAGCGATGAGGCCGCCCAACTCCCCTGGGACGCGTTTGCCATCCATGGCGCGGAGCGCGTGAAGAACGCACGAGACTCGGTAGAACTGAAGCAACGATTGGAAGAGCTCTTCCTACCCGTTGCGCCGACCGTACAGATCTACTTCTCCGAGGAGTCCGCACCCGAGCCACTGGTCACGCCGCGAGCTGACACGTCCGGTCTCGTCACGGTTGCGTGGCAGCACCATGGCCTCGGGCTCGGAGCTCCCTCCTTCTACCGCAGCATCCGGCTCAACCGCGAGAACCGGGTCGCACGCAGAGGTGGAGCCGGATTCGGCTCGGTCACACAGGGCGTCGACGCAGCGCCGTATCGGGGTAAGGACGTGAAGCTCCGTGCCTTTGTCCGGGCCGATGTCACGGGGAGCGGCAACCAAGGGCAGCTCTGGCTGCGCGTGGATCGTCCCACACCTCCCCCAGGGTTCTTCGACAACATGGACGGCCGCCCGATCACGTCTCAGCGCTGGCAGGCCTACGAAATCGTCGGACACGTGGCCGGGGATGCAACGATGATCTTCTTCGGCTGCTTCCTTGCCGGGCAGGGCACTGTTTGGGTCGATGATTTCGAGCTCCTGATCCGTGACGTAATGGGGAGCTGGACACCGGCGGAGATTCTCAACCCAGGGTTCGAGGAGGTCGCTAAGTCCGGCAAACCCTTGAAGTGGTCTATGAAGAGCCCGGGCTACGAATACGTCGTGGACCGTAACGACGCTCACTCGGGTGCAGGGTCGCTCGCCATTACAGAGAAATCCTACACGACAAGCGACCCCCTATTTGACGCTTGGCCCAGGGTAGGAGAAGCAGCTGAGAAGGTGCTCGGCGCTGGACTCTCCGCCCGGATACCACTGGCCCTCTACAGCGACAGCAACCATACGCTAGGCGTGTCGGATACATCCGCATTCACCAGGCGACCCGACATCCCGGTCGCCATCCAGGGTGATATGGCCAGCGCCGACCGGGAAGCCGTACGCCTGGGCGGTATCGTCATCGCGTGGAATGTGCTCCAGCACTTCTATCCCTATTTCGACGTAGTCGGTGCTGACTGGGATGGGCAATTGACCATCGCTTTCCAAGACGCCCTCAACGATCGGGACGCCCGGGACTTCCATCACACGCTCAAGCGGTTCACGGCGACACTCAACGACGGTCACGCACGGGTGTTCCACATTGCATTCGTCAACAAGGCTCGGCTCCCCTTCCAGGTTGACTGGGTAGAGAATCAAGTGGTCGTCGTTCGCTCACGAGACACGACCTTCATGGCGGGTGACGTTGTCTTGACGATTGATGGACGCGAAGCCACGATGGCCGTAGCGGCAAGTGAAGCTGAGGTCTCTGGGTCACCACAATGGAAGCGTGTCAGGGCCATGCTGGAGTTCGGCGCCGGTGACTCTGGCACGATGGCGGCTCTCGAGGTACGCCGCGACGGTCGAACGCTCGAGCGCCAAGCGGCACGCGTGTCCGACGTCCGGCCCACCGAGAGCAATGAGCGGACCGTACGGGAGATCGAAGCCGGAATATGGTATGTCGATCTCCGTCAGGCAGAGATGTCCGAAATCAGGAAAGGGCTGGATGAGTTGGCAGCGGCTCGGGGCGTGATCTTCGACCTGCGGGGATATCCCAATGGGAACCACGAAGTACTTCGACACCTGCTCACGAGTCGGGATACGTCAGCGGCGTGGATGCGCGTTCCCCAGATCATCTACCCCGACAGGGAACGACGTGCGGGCATGTCGCAGCATGGCTGGGGTCTCACCCCCGCAGAGCCGCATATCGGGGGCCAGGTCGTGTTTCTCACTGACAGCCGTGCGATCAGCTACGCCGAGTCGTTCATGAGCTTTGTTGAGCACTATGAGCTGGGGGAGATCGTTGGCCAGCCAACCGCAGGAACGAACGGAAACGTGAATCCATTCAACCTCCCTGGGGGTTTCAGAATCAGCTGGACTGGGATGCAAGTGGTGAAGCACGACGGGTCTCAACATCACCTGATCGGGATTCAACCGACGGTAGCCATGGAACGCTCGATCGAAGGGATCAGACTGAACCGGGACGAATACCTGGAGAAGGCGCTGGAGATTATCCGAGTCCGAACGACGCCTCCGTAGTGAGATGTCGCTAGGGCAAGGCCTCTGTCCACCGCTGTGACCAGCCCGGTTCCGAACCACTCGTTTTCATGCGGTTCCCTGCGCCGAACTGCCACCGCAACCCGCCGTAATTGCAGGACCTATCCTCGGTGTGCGCTTCCTTGCGGTATTCTAGGAGCAACTTACAATCCCTTGGGGGGAACCCCGTGCGGGTTGACGCCCGCTCCACCCGGCCGCCCCGCTCGCGTCCGCCCTGTGCGCACTCGAGCCATTGGCTCTCGGGCGCACGCCGCGTCGAATCCCGCCCCGGGCATGGTGGTCCGCAGGACGTACGAGTAGTGGTCCGAGCGCCCACTCACCTCCGAGGGGTTGAGGAGGAGACGTCATGCCGGTCGAGGTACAGATAGTCAGCATCGTTATGGGCAGCCTTGCGTTCACCGGGACCGTGTGGGCACTGGCCTGGTTCATGTTTAAGAAGAAAGAGCTGGAGACGCGAGGCAGCGAACCGGAGTTGGTACCGGTCGTCGATGCGCTGCGCGACGAAGTCGAACAGTTGGCCGACATGCAGGAGCACACACGGTCACAGTTGACCGAGATGCAGGAACGCCTTGACTTCACAGAGCGTTTGCTCACCGCCGGGCGTACGTCGCAAGAGGACAGAAATGGGTAACCGTCCAACCGGTTGAAGTAGCAGCGAAGCGGGCCGGGCTTTGCCTTATCCGGTCTCGTCCCCCTCTAACGCCCAGGGAGCAATCCCGTGCGGGTTGACGCCCACTCCACCCAGCCGCCCCGCTCGCGTCCGCTCTGTGCGCGCTCGAGCCTGCGGCTCTCGGGCGCTCGCCGCGTCGAGTCCCGCCCCGGGCACTCGCCTTCCTTGTAGTCCGACTACCCCATCCTCACACCCTCACCTGCCAATCCAATCATGAGCCTCCAACCCATCAAGCTCGGCAAGGCCCCCAAACTGAGCGATGCAGACGCCAAGCGACCCGATGATCTGCCGGGAAAAGCCGAACGCGTTGAACAGCTCCTGGCCCTCAAGGAGCAGATGACCGAACTCCAGCGACGGCTCTTCGCCCAAGGCCGGCAGGCGCTGCTCGTGGTGCTCCAGGCCCGCGACGCCGGCGGGAAGGATGGGACCATCCGCCGCGTGTTCGGGTCCATCAATCCGCAGGGGTGCCGGGTGACGGGGTACGGCAAGCCCACGGAGCGCGAGCTCCAGCAGGACTATCTCTGGCGCGTTCACACCGCGGTCCCGCGACGCGGCATGATCGGGATCTTCAACCGGTCCCACTACGAGGACGTGCTGGTGGTCCGGGTGAAGGAACTGGTTCCCGAATCGGTCTGGCGGCCGCGCTACGAGCAGATCAACGATTTCGAGCGGATGCTGAGTGAGAACGACGTCACGATTCTCAAATTCTTCTTACACGTTTCCAAGGATGAGCAGCGCCGCCGGCTGCTCCGCCGGCTCGAAGATCCCAAGCGCAACTGGAAATTCAACCCGGAAGACCTGAAGGCGCGGAACGAGTGGGACGCGTACTCCGAGGCCTACCGCGAAGCACTGTCCCGGTGCAGCACCGACTGGGCGCCGTGGTACGTGGTGCCCGCGGACAGCAAGTCGTCGCGCGACCTGTTGGTGGCTCAAGTGGTAGTTGATGCGTTGGAGCGGATGGACCCAGAATTTCCGACGGCAGATCCCGATGTGCTCCGATACGTGAGCGCGCTGGATACCTCGGAGCGCTAGAAGACGCCGCTCGGCCCGACGATGATGTAGGTGAGGGAGTTCCCGTTCAGGAACCACGGGTTGGTCGTGCCCAGGTTCTTCTTCACCGAATTGAGCAACTTGAGATCCGCCGTCGTCATGGTAATGCCGACGAGGAATGCACCTCCTCCTCCTCCGCCGGTCAAATTATCCCAATCCAGGGTGTAGTTCGGCCCGGCGAAGGTGAAGCCGGGCAGATAGGGCACGAGCGGTGGCGGTGCGACGCCCGGCCCGACGTCGGGCGGCCAGTCCTGGAAATCGGCCCAGTAATTGAACGCCCCGACCCTCACCGCGTGGATTTCGCTCGCGATCGTCACGGCGTACGCCTGGCGTTTCAAATCGATGTATTTCAGGATTGCCAGGCTGCTCAAGAGCCCGATGATGATCATCACCATCAGGATCTCGATGAACGTGAAGCCTTTCCGTCGCCTCATGACTCCCCCCGCGCGGCCAGGACTTCGAAGCTATTGCCCAAGAAATCCCGCATGACGTCGGTTGACTTCAGGGTCAGTTCGACGGCACCGGTGGAGCCGTGAAGCGCCCATGCGTTGTCGTCCAGTGACTCGATCCGAGTGCCCACCGCGGCTGCGCTGGCTTCGGCCAACGTTTCGGGCACTCGACCGTTCTCCTCCACGAAGCGCTCGACGCGCATGGCCTGGGTGTACATGATGATGCGGAGGTTGGCCTCCTGGACGGCCGGCGTATCGGATGGAGGCGGCGGCGTCTGAAGCCAGGCGGGACGGGTGAGAAGGGCGTACAGCGAGAACGCAACCGTCACCGCGAAGATAGCCGGAAGCAATCGGCGGCGAGCGCGCCGCTTCTGCTCCCGCCCACGGGTCTTGCGGTGCTCGACCTCGGAGTCGACCGCGCTCTGCGCGGCATCGAGCAAGGCCTGCTTCGTGTCGGTAGCGCGCCGGCCGTACTCCGCCCGGCGTCGTTCGTTCGCCATACTGGGTGTCTCCTTGCCGTCCATGGAGCCGTCGAGCCCCGAAAGGCCATCGTGAGGCAGGAGATGTGCCAGATGGCCTGATGTGGCTGCCCCCAGGAACCCCGCGGAGATCGCCCCCCTTGGGGGCCTCCAAACGCTGCATGCCTGGCAAAGTGCCATAATGGCACCACGCGGGCCGATCCAGGTCAGTCGATCCGCTCACCCTCGAGCGCACGGTCAATCAGCTCGGGAAACTCGCGAATATCAATCGGTTTGGTGACGTAGCCATCGAAGCCTGCCGCCAACGCGCGCTCGCGATCACCGGCCATCGCGTGCGCCGTGAGGGCGATGACCCGCGTTGCCGCATGGGGCGACTCTCGGATCTCCTCGAGCAACTCGAACCCATCCCGCTCGGGGAGCTGGATGTCCATGAGAATGAGGTCGGGGCGTTCGCGATCGATCGTGTCCAGAAGCCCGTCGCCGCCCGGCAGGCCGGCCAAGGTGTGGCCCCGGAGCCGGAGGATGGTCTGGATGAGCTTCATGTTGTCGGGGTTGTCTTCGACGATGACTATTGTCGCCATTGAATCGACTCCTCGTCACGTTCGCCGCGATCGGGTTGCGCCAAGATACGCCGAAACCGGGCCAAATGCACCCGCCGGTCCGCGTTGAGAAACCGTCCCGCGGGACTTACACTTCGCGCTCGAATCTCCGACCATCGTCTCAAACGGCGAGACCGCTCGTGCGTCCAACTACGCTGGCTGTCATCGGCCTCGAGCCGCTCGGCGGATCGCTCGCCTGGCAGGCACGCCGTGCCGGCATTCCACGAGTGATCGGCTATTCGCCCCAACCAGCCGACGCCGTGCGCGCCCTCAAGGTCGACGCAATCTCGGACATGGCCCTGACACCGGAGAAGGCCGTCCATGGGGCGGATCTCATCGTCATCGCCGCGTCTCCCACCAGGACGGCACAGCTCATCGGAGCGCTGGCCCCACAGGCGTCCCCCGACGCAATCCTGACAGACGTCGCGAGCGTCAAGGCTCCGGTGTGCCGGGCCGCGGCCCAGCACGGTCTGGCAGATCGGTTCGCCGGGTCGCATCCACTGCCAGCATCAACCAGTGCCACGGCCGGGAGGACGGGACCCGATCTTCTTCGAGGGGCCGTGGTCTACGTCTGCCCGGTGGGCTCTTCCCAGGGCGACCAAGCTGTCCGGCAGGTCATGCATTTCTGGTCCCGGGTGATGGAGGCGGAGCCCGTACTGATCGAAGCTGAGCGTCACGACCGGCAAGTTGCCTGGACCCGTCATCTGCCGCAGGCCGTGTCGTGTCTCCTCGCCAAGACTTTGGCCGCGCGCCGCCTGGGTGGAGTGTCCTTCGGACCGGGCGCGCGTGATGCGACTCGGCTCGCCGCGGAAGATCCGGAGGACTGGGCCGACCTCTTGCTCGAGAATGCCGGCCCGATCCTGGAGGCGCTGGCGAAGACCGAACGCGAGTTGACGCGCCTGCAGACCCTGCTCGAACGCGGGGACCGTGACGGGCTACGCAGCTACCTGGCCGACGCGGCGGCATTCCGTCGAGGCATCGAACGGTGAAAGTTGCCGGACACGTGCGGGTGCCGGGGGACAAGAGCATTACCCACCGGGCGTTCTTCGCGGCCGCGCTGGCCCAGGGGACCAGTTGGGTTGAAGGGGCGCTGACATCGCGTGACGCTCGCTCGACGGCGGCGCTTCTCCGGCGGCTCGGAGCAGACGTCTCACCGCTGAGGCGCGGGGCGCGCGTGCGAGTGGGCGGCTTGGGACGACTGCTCGAGCCCCCCGATGCACTTCACTGCGGGAACTCCGGCACTACCGCCCGGCTCCTGCTGGGCATTCTGGCCGCCCATCCGTTCCGGGCCACCGTCACCGGTGATACGTCGCTTCGCCGCCGCCCCATGCGCAGGGTGACGGTTCCACTCACCGAAATGGGCGCGACCTTCGTCGAGCACAACAACGACGGATTGCCACTCAGCGTGACGGGTGGCCCGCTCCAGCCGCTCACGCATCGTCAGCAGGTGTCCAGCGCTCAAGTGAAAGGAGCATTACTGTTCGCCGGTCTGGCGGGAGGCGTGTCGGTGGATCTCATCGAGCCGAGCGGCGGGAGCCGTGACCACACCGAGCGGCTCTTTCGCGGGCTGGGGCTCACGGTCGAGACCGTCCGGGGAGGGGAGTGGATCCACTATCGTCCCACCGGAGGAGTGGTCCCGTTTGAGTTGAGCATACCGGGGGACATTTCCTCGGCGGCCTTCCTCGTGGGTGCCGCTCTCCTGGCGGAAGGCGGGGAACTGAGCCTCGAGGATGTGGGACTCAACCCCACCCGGACGGGGTTTCTCGAGGTGGTCCGGCGAATGGGAGGAGAGGGGAGCGTTCACACGGAGCCTTCGCGGATGGCGCTGGAAGAACCCGTCGGGACGCTCGTAGCACGGCCGTCCCCCCTCAGCTCAACTGAGGTCGACGCAGCGGAAATCCCCAGTCTCATCGACGAAGTTCCTCTGCTCGCCATACTGGCGTCTCGGGCGGAGGGGACCACGGTATTTCGTGAAGTCGGAGAGCTCAGAGTCAAGGAGAGCAATCGCTTGGAACTGTTGGCGGCCAATCTGCGCGCGATCGGCTCCGATGCAGAGGTCCGTGGGAACGACCTCTACGTTACCGGGGGTGCCGCGCCCCCGGTGGGACGAATCCGCACTGCGGGCGATCATCGATTGGCTATGGCGTTCGCCGTGCTCGGCACCGTTCCTGCCGCTCGGGTGATGAT
>JABDII010000584.1 GCA_013003805.1 Gemmatimonadales bacterium | reverse complement strand
TGCCGAGCTCGACCTCAACGCCTTCCTCCCGGAGTCGCTCGGCCGTGGGTCGGAGGCCGTCTATGCTCCCGATGTCCGACGCGTAAACGGCGACCCCGTGACGACGGAGAAGCCGAGCCGCCGCAGCACCGCTCGCGCCCAACCCCACGACGGCGACTTCCCCACCCTGTGCCCGCCATTGGTCGAACATCACCGGAGTTTGAGTGTCGAGAGCGCCACCAGGGCACAGAGGATGCCGAGGACGTAGAAGCGGGTGACGACCGTGGTTTCTTCCCACCCGAGCTTCTCGAAGTGATGATGCAATGGAGCCATACGGAAGACCCGATGCGAATCCGCGTACTCACGGCCCCGAGTCCGCTTGAACCACTTGTACACCCCGGTCTGCAGCAACACCGACACCGTCTCCGCCACGAACACGCCGCCGATCAGCAACAACAGGAACTCCGCCTTGAGCAGAATAGCGACCGTGCCCAACGCCCCACCAATTGCCAGACTCCCGGTGTCCCCCATGAAGACTCGTGCGGGGTGCGCGTTGAACCAGAGGAATCCCAGCGACCCGCCCATGAGTGCGCCACAAAAGATCGTCAGTTCTCCGGCGCCGGGGAGATAGTAGAGATTCAAGTAGGTCGTCGCGTCGGTCCGACCGAAGAGATAGGCGAATGCCGCGAAGGCCGCGGCGGCGATCGCCGCCAGTCCGGTCGCCAAGCCGTCGAGGCCGTCCGTCAGATTCACGGCGTTGGTGGTTCCCGTGATGATGAACGTCACGAAGAGCACGAAAAGCAGGGGAGAGAAATTCAGAATGAGATACTTGAAGAACGGCAGTGTGGTGCCTGTGGCGGGGATTGTCTCACGCGGGACGAGCGGGAAGAAGAGCAGCAGGAGGCCGAGCGCGAGGCCGAAGGAAACTTGTCCGGTGAGCTTCCAGCGCGCGACCAGCCCGCGCGGCTTCCCCTGAACCACCTTGAGATAGTCGTCGACAAACCCGATCGCGCCCATCCACACCGTAGCCAACAAGGCAACGTGAACAAACCGATTGGTGAGTTGAGCCCACAAGAGGGTTGGGATAATCGTGGCCAAGATGATCAGGAGACCGCCCATCGTGGGGGTTCCCCGTTTCTCTTGATGAGCCGCAGGGCCGTCCGCCCGGATCACCTGCCCCACCTTGCGGGTCTCGAGGCGCCGAATAACCAGCGGGCCGGCGAGAAACGCGAGCACCAGCGCCGTTACCGTAGCTCCAGCGGCACGGAAGCTGATGTAGTTGAACAGATTGAAGACGATATGCGTGCTGCTGAGCGGAGCGAGCCAGTGATAGAACATGGATCCTCAGCGGCGCTGGTCTGTACGATCGAGCAGATACGGAAGTATACGTTCGAGCGCGACACCGCGGGATGCCTTGAGGAACACGAGCTCATCCCCGGCCAACCGCTCGGCGAGCCCCGGTCCCAGAGCGACCGGGTCAGCGGCGGTCAGCAGCCGTGATCCCAACTCGGCGGCGTACGAGGCGCTCGCCGGGACGAACTCGCCCACCACCGCCAGGATTGTCGGATCGAGGTCCACTAGGCGGCGCATCACCTCAGCGTGGAGAGCGTCGGATCGAGAACCCAACTCCCGCATCGTCCCTGCCACGAAGACCAGCGGGCGGCCGCCGCGCATGGCCCGGGCGGTCTCAATCGCCGCCGCGAACGACTCTGGGTTGGCATTGTAGGCGTCGTTGACGATCGTCATGTTCCCCGTGGTGATCACCTCACCCCGGCCCCCCGGCAGTGTGACCTGCTCGAGGGCTCCGGCACATGCCGCGAGGTCGAGGTCCAACGCTCGCGCGACCGCCCATGCTAACATGGCGTTCGCCGCCAGATGAAGCCCGGCGTTCGGCAGGGTGAAGGCATGACCGTCAATCGAGATTCGGGCACGCCCGTTCGGGCCAACCGTGACCTGCTCCGGCGCGACATCGGCCTCCACCAGCCCGGCCGTGAGGGTCGTCCCCGCCCGCTCCCGCACCGCCCTGCCGAGCTCGGGTGGGATCGTGCCCACC